>NZ_JAYRTX010000003.1:0-82284 GCF_041919395.1 Albidovulum sp. | reverse complement strand
GCCCGGCAACCTCGTCGGCAACGGCGCCTATCTCTTGAAGGAGCACATCCTCGGCGAAAAGGTCGTGATGGAGCCGAACCCGGCGTACTGGGACAACGAGCACACGATCCTGACCAAGGTCACGGCGCTGACGATCAACGACGAGAATGCGGCGCTGACGCGCTACCTCGCCGGAGAGCTTGACCGCACCCAGATTCCGGCAGGCCAGTATCCGCGCCTGAAACAGGAATATCCCGACCAGGCGATCTCGGTCCCGCAGTCGTGCTCCTACATCTACATGTTCAACGTCGACAAGGAGAAGGGGCCCGCGGCGCTGCAGGACGTGCGCGTCAGGAAGGCTCTTTCCTACGCAATCGACCGTGACATCATCGTCAACAACATCCTGCAAGGCGGCCAGGCGCCGTCCTACAACTGGACCCACGCGGCGACCGAAGGCTTCAAGCTGCCCGAGATCGACTACGCCAAGTGGACCCAGGAAGAGCGCACCGCGAAGGCGAAGGAACTTCTGGCCGAGGCGGGCTACGGCCCGGACAATCCGCTGAAGATCACGCTGAACTACAACACGTCGGAGGCGCACAAGAAGATCGCCATCGCCGTCCAGCAGTTCTGGAAGGGCGTCGGCGTTGACCTCACGCTCAACAACATGGAATGGAAGGTCCATACCGACAAGATGCAGAACCAGGACTTCGAGGTCGCCCGCTATGCATGGTGCGGCGACTACAACGAAGCCTCGACCTACCTCGACCTCTTCACCTCGTACTCGGGCCACAACAACGGCAAGTTCTTCTCGGAGCGCTATGACGAGCTGATGAAGCAGTCGAAGACGGCGGCCGATCCGAACCCGATGTATACCGAGGCCGAGCAGATCCTCGCCGAGGAGATGCCGATGGCGCCGATCTACCAGTACACCAAGGTCGAGATGATCAAGCCCGACATGCGCGGGCTCGGGCTGAACAACCTGATGCAGAACTGGTACCTGAAGGACATGTACCGCGTCGCCAACTGACGCTTGACACGGGGTGCGGCCCACGAAGGCCGCACCCCCCCTCTCCTTTCGGGTCACCGCAGATGTTTTCCTTCGTCGTCAAACGTCTGGCCGTCGCCGTGCCGACGCTTCTTCTGTTGATCGTGATTTCCTTCCTGCTGATGCACGCGGCCCCGGGTGGGCCCTTCACCCAGGAACGCGCGCTGCCGCCGCAGGTTCTGGCAAACCTGGAGGCGAAGTACGGGCTCGACCAGCCGCTCTGGCGCCAGCTTGTCACCTATGTCTGGGGCATCGTCGCCCATTTCGACTTCGGACCCTCGTTCATCTACAAGGACCGCACGGTGAACGAGATCATCGCGCAGGGCTTCCCCGTCACGCTGACCTACGGATCGGTCTCCTTCGTCGTCGCGGTCATCGTCGGCATAACGCTCGGTGTCGCGGCGGCGATCCGGCACAACTCCTGGCTCGACTACCTCGCCGTCGGCATCTCGATCGGCGCGCAGGTGCTGCCGAACTTCGTCATGGCGCCGCTGCTGCTCCTGACCTTCACCTGGTGGCTCGGCTGGCTGCCCGGCGGCGGCTGGGAAGACGGCCAGTGGCAGTACATGGTGATGCCGGTGATCGCGCTTTCCACCTCATACATGGCCTCCATCGCGCGGCTTACCCGCGCTTCCATGCTGGAAGTCCTGACCTCGAACCACATCCGTACCGCCCGCGCCAAGGGCCTGCCGGAACGCCAGGTGATCCTGCGCCATGCGCTGAAGCCGGCGCTCCTGCCGGTGATGTCCTACCTCGGCCCGGCCTTCGTGGCGATGATCACAGGGTCGGTGGTGGTCGATTTCTTCTTCTCCACCGGCGGCATCGGGCGTGCCTTCGTGGACAGCGCGCTGAACCGCGACTACGCGGTGATGCTCGGCATCACGATCCTCGTCGGTGCGCTGACGATCCTCTTCAACCTCGTGGTCGATGTCCTCTACGGCTGGATCGACCCCAAGATCCGGTACTAGGCCATGGCGATCGACGTGAGGGCAATGGACCGTCTTGCCGAGGGAGAGGTCAAGGGACGCTCGCCCTGGGCCGACGCGCGGCGACGGTTCTTCCGCAACAAGGCAGCGGTGGCGGGGATGGTGACGCTCCTCCTCATCACGGCTCTGGCGCTCTTCGGGGACGCGCTGGCGCAATGGTCGAACGAGGAGATCGACTTCACCGTGATGGGCCAGGCCGCCCAGCTCGGCCAGCCCTCGATCGCCAACGGCCACTACTTCGGCACCGACGACCTCGGCCGCGACCTCTATTCCCGCACGCTCCAGGGGACGCGGATCTCGCTCATGGTTGGCATCGTCGGCTCACTCATCGCGGTGGTCGTCGGCACCCTCTACGGCGCGGTCTCGGGCTACGTCGGCGGACGCACCGACCAGATCATGATGCGGATCGTGGACATCCTGCTCGCCGTGCCGTTCATGTTCGTTGTCATTCTCCTTCTGGTGATGTTCGGCCGTTCGCTCTTCATGCTCTTCTTCGGCATCGGGCTCATGTCCTGGCTCAACATGGCGCGGATCGTCCGGGGCCAGACGCTGAGCCTCAAGCACAAGGAATACGTCGAGGCTGCGCAGGCCACCGGCGTGCCAACCTTCACTATCATCCTGCGCCACGTCGTGCCGAACCTCGTCGGCATCGTCGCGGTCTATGCGACGCTGCTGGTGCCCGAGATGATCCTGATCGAAAGCTTCATCTCCTTCCTCGGGCTTGGCGTGCAGGAACCGCTTACCTCGCTTGGCGCGCTCATCTCGGAAGGCGCGCGGACGATCTACTACGGCACGACCTGGCAGCTCCTCTGGCCGCTGGCCTTCTTCATCGCCACGCTCTTTTCCTTCTTCTTCGTCGGCGACGGGCTGCGCGACGCGCTCGACCCGAAGGACCGCTGAGATGGCCATGCTGGATATCCGGGATCTCACGGTGCGGTTCGACACGCCCGACGGCACGGTCACGGCCGTGAACGGCGTCAACCTTTCGCTCGACCGGGGCGAGACCCTCGGAATCGTCGGCGAGTCCGGCTCTGGCAAGAGCCAGCTCGCCTTCGCGGTGATGGGCCTCCTGGCGAAGAACGGCCGGGCGACGGGGTCGGTGGCATTCGACGGGCGGGAAATCCTGAACGCGCCGCCCGCGGACATCAACCGGGTCAGGGCGACAAAGATCGCCATGGTCTTCCAGGACCCGATGACCTCGCTCAACCCCTACATGCGCGTCTCGGACCAGATGGCCGAGGTGCTCATCCACCACAAGGGCATGTCGAAGTCGCAGGCGCTGGCCGAATGCGTGCGGATGCTGGACGCCGTGAAGATCCCCGACGCGGCCGGCCGGGTGCGACTTTTCCCGCACGAGTTCTCGGGCGGGATGCGGCAACGCGTGATGATCGCAATGTCGCTTCTCTGCCGGCCCGAGCTTCTGATCGCAGACGAACCGACGACGGCGCTCGACGTGACCGTGCAGGCGCAGATCATGACACTTCTCGGCGACCTCAGGCGCGATTTCGGCATGGCGACGATCCTCATCACCCACGACCTCGGCGTGGTGGCGGGGTTCTGCGAGCGCGTCGTCGTGCTTTACGGCGGCCAGATCATGGAGCAGAGTCCGACCGATCCCCTGTTCGCCACGCCCGCGCATCCCTACACGCGCGGCCTTCTCGGCGCGATCCCGCGTGTCGATCAGGAAGGCGAAGAGCTTTCGGCCATCCCCGGCAGCCCGCCCAACATGACCCGCGCGCCGAAGGGCTGCCCCTTCGCGCCGCGCTGCGCCCATGCGGGCGAGGATTGCCTCGACCACCTCGATCCCTTGACGGAATTCGCGCCCGGGCGCTGGCGCGCCTGCAACCGCTCGGTGGAGGAACTGGCATGACCAAGCCTCTCTTGTCCGTCGAGAACCTGCGCGTCACCTTCGAACTCAGGCGCGCGGGGGACATGCCCTGGACCCAGCCGCGCCTCCTTCATGCCGTCTCGGGCGTGAGCTTTGCGCTCCTGCCCGGCGAGACCCTCGGCATCGTGGGGGAGTCGGGCTGCGGCAAGTCCACGCTCGCCCGGGCCTTGGTGCAGATGGTTCCCGCCACGGGCCGCGCCGTCTGGACCGACGGCACCGACCTTCTGTCGCTGTCCCGCGCGCAGATGCTGAAATACCGGGCCGACATCCAGATGGTCTTCCAGGACCCGCTGGCGAGCCTCAACCCCCGCATGACCGTGGGCCAGATCATCGCCGAGCCGCTTCGCACGCATCACAAGGGCCTTTCCGATACCGAGGCGAAGGCGCGCGTGAAGGAGATGATGGACCGCGTCGGCCTCCTGCCCAACCAGATCAACCGCTACCCGCACGAGTTCTCCGGCGGCCAGTGCCAGCGGATCGGCATCGCTCGCGCGCTTATCGTTCGGCCGAAGCTCCTGATCTGCGACGAGCCTGTCTCGGCGCTCGACGTTTCGATCCAGGCTCAGGTGATCAACCTCCTGGCCGAGCTGCAGCGCGACCTCGGACTGGCGATGATCTTCATCGCCCACGATCTATCCGTCGTGAAGCACATATCGGACAGGGTGATGGTGCTCTACCTCGGCCGGACGATGGAGATCGCGGAAAGCGGCGCGCTCTACTCCGGTCCGCAGCACCCCTACACGCAGGCGCTGCTCTCGGCCGTGCCGATCCCCGACCCCGCGGCGGAGCGGGCGAAGCGCATCATCCCGCTCGAGGGCGACCTTCCCTCGCCGATGCACCCGCCTTCGGGCTGCGTCTTCCGAACCCGCTGCCCGCGGGCCGAGGCCGTCTGCGCCGAAAAGGTTCCGGTGCTCTCGACGGGCGAACATGGCGTGGCCTGCCACTTCCCCGGCCCGATCCCAAGGACCCGGCGCATGGCCGAGCCGGCCTGAGCCTCCTCAGCCGGCAACCACCCGCTGGGTCTGCACGCCTAACCCCTCTACCGAGAGCCTCATGACATCGCCGGGCCTGAGAAAGCGTGGCGGCTTCCGCCCCATGCCGACGCCGGGCGGCGTGCCGGTGGCTATCACGTCCCCCGGCTGGAGCGACATGAAGCGGCTGACGTAGGCGACAAGGAAGGGCACCTTGTAGACCATGGTCGCCGTTGATCCCGTCTGCATCCGCTCGCCGTTGACGTCGAGCCACATCCCGAGGTTGCCCGCGTCACCCACCTCGTCCGGCGTGACGAGCCAGGGACCGAGCGGTCCGAACGTGTCGCAGCCCTTGCCCTTGTCCCAGGTGCCGGCCCGCTCGATCTGGTACTCGCGCTCCGACACGTCGTTGACGACGCAGTAACCGGCGACGTGGGACAGCGCGTCGTCCTCTTCGATGTATTTTCCGGCCCGGCCAATGACCACGCCCAGTTCCACTTCCCAATCGGTCTTGACCGATCCGCGCGGGAGTTCCACATCGTCGTCGGGACCGGTTATGGCCGAGGTCCACTTGCCGAAGACCACCGGTTCCGGCGGCACCTGCATCCCGGACTCCGCTGCATGGTCGGCGTAGTTGAGTCCGATGCAGATGAACTTGCCGACGCCCCCGACGCAGGGACCGAGCCGCAGGCCGGCCTGCGGGACTCCTGGCACCAGCGGCAGCGATTCCGGTTCCAGGCCCGCGATTTCGCCGAGAGTCGCCGGCAGGAGAGCGTGACCGGCGATGTCCGCAACCACGCCCGAAATGTCCCGCACCCCGCCCTCTGCGTCGAGCAGCCCCGGTCGTTCCGCTCCCCGCGCCCCGTACCGTACCAGTTTCATGTCGCCTCCCCCGTCGCTGCGGCCGCAGGCTCGCCGCTCGGGCCGGCAGGGTCAAGGCCATGCCCTGCCGCCTTTGCGCTTGACTTCGATTTTTACCAAGAGGTTAATCGATCCACGACGCCCCGGCCGGCCGGTACGGCTCGAGAATCCGGGGACAACAACAAACGACCGACAGCGGAGAGTTCATCCATGCATCACAGTCGCAAACTGCTCGCGGCCACCGTCGCGGCCTTCGCGTTCTTCAGCGCGCCGGCCGTCAAGGCGGAAACCCCGCCCGACACGCTCATCCAGGCCTGGGCCATCGACGACATCATCTCGCTCGACCCGGCCGAGATATTCGAGTTCACGGCCTCCGAAATCGCCGGCAACTCCTATGAGGGGCTGATCGGCTACGACCCGATGGACGTGACCAAGATCTACGGCAAGATCGCCGAAAGCTGGGAAGTCGCCGAAGATGGCATGTCGATCACCTTCAAGATCCGGCCCGGCCGCACCTTCGCCTCCGGCAACCCGATCACGGCCGAGGACGTCGTGTTCTCGCTCACCCGCGCGGTGAAGCTCGACAAGTCGCCGGCCTTCATCCTGACCCAGTTCGGGCTGAACGCCGATAACGTGGACCACATGGTCGTGCAGACGGGCGAGGACACCGTCCAGTTCAAGATGGACAAGCCCTACGCGCCGACGCTCGTCCTCTATTGCCTGACGGCGACAGTCGGCTTCATCGTCGACAAGAAGCTCGTGATGGAGCACGAGGCGAACGGCGACTTCGGCTATGAATGGCTGAAGACCAACTACGCCGGCTCCGGCCCGTTCACGATCCGCGAATGGCGGGCAAACGAGACCGTGGTGATGGAGCGCAACCCGAACTATTCGGGCGACGCCCCGCCGATGGCCCGCGTCATCTACCGCCACATCCCGGAAGGGGCGACCCAGCGGCTCCTGCTCGAACAGGGCGACATCGACATCGCCCGCTCGCTTGGCGCCGAAGAGATCGACGCGGTGCGCGCGAACCCTGACCTGAAGATCATGGAAGGCCCCAAGGGCTCGATCTACTACCTCGGACTCAACCAGAAGAACGAGAATCTCGCCAAGCCGGAAGTGCGTCAGGCGATGAAGTATCTCGTGGATTACCAGGCCATCGCCGACACGATCATGAAGGGCAAGGTAACCGTTCACCAGGCATTCCTGCCCAAGGGCTTCCTCGGCGCGCTCGAGGACACGCCCTTCTCGCTCGATGTCGCCAAGGCGAAGGAGCTTCTGGCGGCGGCCGGCCTGCCCGACGGATTCTCCGTCACGATGGACACGCGCAACACGCCCGAGATCACCGGGATCGCCCAGGCGATCCAGCAGACCATGGGCGAGGCGGGCATCAAGATGGAGCTGATCCCGGGCGACGGCCAGCAGACGCTGACGAAGTACCGCGCGCGCAACCACGACATCTACATCGGCCGCTGGGGACCGGACTACCAGGACCCGCACACCAATGCCGACACCTTCGCGCGCAACCCCGACAACTCGGACGATGCGGCCTCGAAGCCGCTGGCCTGGCGCAACGCCTGGGACATCCCCGAGATGACGAAGAAGGCCGACGCCGCCGTGCTCGAGGCCGACGCAGAGAAACGCGCCGAGATGTACCGCGAGATCCAGCGCGAGCATCAGGAAACGTCGCCCTTCGTGATCATGTTCCAGGAGATCGAGGTCTCCGCGATGCGGTCGAACGTGAACGGCTTCGTCGTCGGCCCGTCGTTCAACGACAACAGCTACGCCCATGTGACGAAGTGATCGCATGAGCGATGCGACCACCGACGGGGGGCGCGAAAGCGCCCTCCTGCGTCTGCTGTGGAAGGCGGCGAAGCTGCTTGCCACGGTCGCGCTGACGTTCCTCGGCCTTCTCGTCGTCACCTTCCTGATCGGACGGGTCGTCCCCGTGGACCCGGTGCTCGCGGTCATCGGCGACCGCGCACCGAAGTCGGTCTACGACCGCGTCTTCGTCGAGCTCGGGTTGGACCGGCCGCTTTACGAACAGTTCTGGATCTATCTCCATAAGGTCTTCACCGGCGATTTCGGCGAGAGCTTCCTGACGAAGCGGCCGATCATCGATGACATCGCCCGCGTCTTCCCCGCGACCCTGGAGCTTGCGACCGTCGCCATCCTCATCGGCACCGTTCTCGGGATTCCGATGGGGGTCTGGGCGGCCGTGCGGCAGGGGCGGCTCGCCGATCAGGTCGTGCGCGTCCTCGGGCTCGTGGGCTATTCCGCGCCGATCTTCTGGCTCGGCCTCCTCGGCCTTCTGGTCTTCTATGCGCGGCTCAACTGGGTCGCGGGGCCGGGGCGCATCGATATCGCCTACGAATACGCCATCACGCCGAAGACCGGGCTCCTCCTTCTCGACAGCGCGATGCAGGGCCAGTGGGACGCCTTCCGCAACGTCTTTGCGCACATAATCCTGCCCGCCGCGCTGCTCGGCTATTTCTCCATGGCCTACATCAGCCGGATGACGCGCAGCTTCATGCTGAACGAACTGGCCCAGGAATACGTGACGACCGCCCGGGTGAAGGGCGTGCCGGAGTGGCGGATCATCTGGGTCCATGCGCTCAGGAACGCCGCTGTGCCGCTGGTGACGGTGGTCGCACTTTCCTACGCCAACCTCCTCGAAGGCTCGGTCCTGACGGAGACCGTCTTCGCCTGGCCGGGGCTCGGGCAGTACATCACGAACTCGCTCCAGAACGCCGACATGAACGCGGTGCTCGGCGGCACGTTGCTCATCGGTGCGATCTTCGTCGGGCTGAACCTTCTTTCGGACCTGCTCTATACCCTTCTCGACCCCCGCGTACGGAAGCAGGCATGACCGCGATGACCCGCCGTGACTGGCTCCTCTCCGACCAGCCCGCCTCGCGCAGCCAGGCGCGGCTCGGCCAGGCCTTCCGCACCTGGCTTGCGTTCCGCTCCAACTGGCTGGCCATGGTCGGTCTCGGGATCGTCGTCCTTCTCATTCTCGTCGCACTCGGCGCCAATCTCATCGCCCCCCACGATCCGCTTCTGGGCGGTGACCTGCGGACCGAACGCTTCCTCCCGCCCCTGACCGAGGGGCATCTTCTGGGCACCGACGACCTCGCCCGCGACATTTTCAGCCGCATCGTCCATGGCTCGCGACTCACGCTCATGGTCGTGGTCCTGGTGGCCGTGATCGCCACGCCGATCGGCCTTCTCGTCGGCACCACGGCCGGCTATTTCGGCGGCTGGATCGACACCGTCCTGATGCGGCTCACCGACATCTTCCTCGCCTTCCCGCGGCTCATCCTCGCGCTCGCCTTCGTGGCCGCCCTCGGCCCCGGCATCGAGAACGCGATCATCGCCATCGCCATCACCAGTTGGCCGCCCTATGCCCGCCTCGCGCGGGCCGAGACGCTGACGATCCGCGACAGCGACTTCATCAACGCTGCGCGCCTGCAGGGCGCCTCCTCCGCCCGCATCCTCTGGGGCCATGTCACGCCGTTGTGCCTCTCCTCCGTGATCATCCGCGTCACGCTCGACATGGCGGGCATCATCCTGACCGCCGCGGGACTCGGCTTCCTCGGCCTCGGGGCGCAGCCGCCACAGCCGGAATGGGGCGCCATGATCGCGGCCGGGCGACGTTTCCTCATCGACCAGTGGTGGGTCGCCACCATGCCGGGCATCGCCATCTTCATCGTCTCGCTCGGCTTCAACCTCCTCGGCGACGGCCTGCGCGACGTGCTCGATCCGAAGGCGCGCAAATGAGCTTTCATCTTGCCCCAGACAGCTCCGCCGGAGGCTCCCGCCCATGAGGCCGCTCCTGACGGTCGAAGACCTGCGCATCACGTTCCCGACCCGCCAGGGCCCCTCCGAGGTCGTGCGCGGCGTCAGCTTCACGCTCGGCCGAGAGCGGCTCGGCATCGTCGGCGAAAGCGGCTCGGGCAAGAGCCAGACCGGCAGAGCCATCCTCGGCCTCACCCCGCCGCCGGGGCGCGCCACCGCGAAGGTGCTCGACTTCGACGGCATCGACCTCCGCACCGCCTCCGCCGCCACCTGGCGGCGCCTGCGCGGCGCGCGGATGTCGATGGTGATGCAGGACCCGAAGTTTTCCCTAAACCCCGTGATGACCATCGGCAAGCAACTGCTGGAGGCGCTGAAGTTCGGCGCCGGCGAAACCCGTGCCGAGGCGAGGGCGCGCGCGCTCGCCATGCTGGAAGCCGTGCAGATCCGCGACCCCGAACGGGTCTTCCGCGCCTATCCGCACGAGCTTTCGGGCGGCATGGGCCAGCGGGCGATGATCGCCATGATGCTGGTGACCGAACCCGACCTGCTGATCGCCGACGAACCCACCTCGGCGCTCGACGTGACGGTTCAGGTGGAGGTGCTGCGCATTCTCGACCGGCTCGTGCGCGAACGCGGCATGGGACTCATCTTCATCAGCCACGACCTCCGGCTCGTCTCCTCCTTCTGCGACCGCGTGCTTGTCATGTATGCCGGCCGCGTGGTGGAGGAACTGAAGGCCGCCGACCTCGGCAAGGCGCAGCACCCCTACACGCGCGGCCTCATGAACTGCCTGCCGAAGATCGAGGGCGGGGTGCGTCCGCTACCGACTCTGGAAAGGGATGCGGCATGGGCGAGGTGATGCTGTCGGTCGAGGCGCTCGACGTCACCTTCCGGCGGGGCGGCGACACGGTGCGCGCCGTGCGCGGCGTCAGCTTCGGCGTGGCGCGCGGCGAAAGTTTCGGCATCGTCGGCGAATCCGGATCGGGCAAGTCGACGGTGCTGCGGGCCATCTGCGGCCTTGCGCCGACCTCGGCGGGGACAATCCGGCTGAAGGGTCAGCCGCTGCCCGACCCCCGGCCCGCCGCATTCTTCCGCGCGGTACAGATGGTCTTCCAGGACCCCTATGCCTCACTTCACCCCCGCCACACGGTGGACCGGGTGCTGTCCGAACCGCTCGCGATCCACGGCTTCGACCGGCGCGAGGAGCGGATCGAGGGCGCGCTCAGGGACGTCGGCCTCGGGCCCGACTTCCGCTTCCGCTACCCCCACCAGCTCTCCGGTGGCCAGCGCCAGCGCGTCGCGGTCGCCCGGGCGCTGATCCTTGAACCGGAGGTGCTGCTGCTCGACGAGCCGACCTCCGCCCTCGACGCCTCGATTCAGGCCGAGGTCTTGAACCTCCTCGACCGGCTTCGGGCGGAACACGGGCTCACCTACGTCATGGTCAGCCACGACCTTGCCGTCGTTGCCCACATGTGCGACCGGCTGATCGTGATGCAGCATGGGGCGGCGGTGGAGGAACTGACGCGCGCCGCGCTCTCCGCCCACCGGGCCGAGACCGATTATACCAAGAAACTGCTCTCGGCTTCCGAGGGCTACACTCCAGCCTGAGGCGCCATGATCCCTGTCTTCGACGGCCACAACGATTTCCTGCTGCGCCTTCTGCGCGACCCCGAGAACCGCGAGACCATCTGGCTCAAGGGCGAGGGCAAGGGCCATCTCGACCTGCCGCGCATGAAGGCGGGCGGCTTCGCCGGCGGCTTCTTCGCGGTCTACATCCCCTCGCCCACCGCCCATGACGCGCCCGACTACGAGGCGATCATGGACGCGCCGCCCTACGACCTGCCGCTGCCCGACCTCATCGGCGCCGAGGCGGCGCAGCCCGTGGCCGCCGCGATGATCGGCCATCTGATGTGGATGGAGCGCACCGGAACGCTCGCGATCTGCCGCTCGGTCGCCGAGATCCGGGCGGCGATGGCGGCGGGAAAGATCGCGGCGATCCTGCACTTCGAAGGCGCAGAGCCCATCGGCGAGGATCTCGACGCGCTGCATCTCTGGCACGCGGCGGGCCTGCGCTCGCTCGGGCCGGTCTGGTCGCGGCCCACGGTCTTCGGTCATGGCGTCCCCTTCCGCTTTCCCGGCCACCCGGACACCGGGCCGGGCCTGACCGAGGCCGGCAAGCGACTCGTCCGCGAATGCAACGGGCTCGGGGTGATGATCGACCTCAGCCACCTGAACGAGGCGGGGTTCAACGATGTCGCCGCGATTTCCGACGCGCCGCTCGTTGCCACCCACTCCAACGCCCATGCCATCACGCCCTCCACCCGCAACCTGACCGACCGGCAGCTCGCCATGATCGCCGAAAGCGACGGCATGGTCGGGCTCAACTTCGCCACCGTCTTCCTGCGCGAGGACGGGCGGAAGTCGCCCTTCGACGGATGGGATCCGGTGCTGAGACACATGGACCACCTCATCGGCGCGCTCGGCGAGGATCGCGTCGGCCTCGGTTCCGATTTCGACGGCGCGACCCTTCCGGCCGACATCGGCGACGTGGCCGGACTGCCGCGCCTCGTCGGCGCGCTCAGGGTGCATGGCTATGACGAACCGCTGCTGAGGAAGCTCGCGCACGAGAACTGGCTTGCGCTCCTGTCGCGAACCTGGGGCGGATGATCCGGGTCGCGCATGACGCTTCCGATCCTTGGCAACGAACCGGCGCGGCGGCTCTTTCTTGACCGCCACGCGCTGATCGAACCGCCCTCCGGCCCGGCGAAGGGTGCGGACCTTCTCGCGCTGATCCGCCGGCTCGGCTTCGTGCAGGTGGACAGCGTCAATACAGTCGAACGTGCCCACCACATGATCCTCTGGTCGCGGCGCCAGTCCTATCGCCCGGAGAACCTCGCCCGGCTTCTCGAGCGCGACCGGGCGCTTTTCGAGCACTGGACGCATGACGCCTCGGTGATCCCGACGGAGTTCTTCCGCTGGTGGAAGCTCAGGTTCACGCGCGACGCGGACCGTATCAAGGAGCGCTGGACCGGCTGGCAGGGCGCGGACTTCCACGACCGGATCGGGGACGTGCTGTCCCATGTCCACGCCACCGGCCCCGTTGGCACCGGCGATGTGGGCGCGGACGAGGTACGGGCCGGGGGCGGCTGGTGGAACTGGCACCCCTCGAAGACGGCTCTCGAATATCTCTGGCACACGGGAGAGGTCTCGGTCTGCCACCGGACGAACTTTGCCAAGCAGTTCGACCTGACCGAGCGCGTCCATCCGGCGGAATGCGCGGAGCCGGCGCCCTCGGAGCGGGAGACCATCGACTGGGCCTGCAACGCAGCACTCGACCGGCTCGGCTTCGCCACCTCGGGCGAACTCGCGGCCTTCTGGGCGACGGTGAAGCCGGAAGAGGCGAAGGCCTGGTGCGCAGGGGCGCTGAAGCGCGGCGAGATCGTCGAGATCGCCATCGAGGGGGCCAACGGAACGTTGCGGAAATGCTTCGCCCGCCCCGACGCGCGCGACGCCGCCGCGGCGGTCGCGCAGCCGCAGACCCGGGTCCGCATCCTGTCGCCCTTCGACCCGGCGCTTCGCGACCGGGGGCGGGCCGAGCGGCTCTTCGGCTTCTTCTACCGGATCGAGATCTTCGTGCCCGAGCCGAAGCGCCAGTATGGCTACTACGTCTTCCCGGTGATGGAGCGCGACCGCATCATCGGCCGGATCGACGCCAGGGCTATCCGCGCCGAAGGCAGGCTCGCCGTCCGCGCCTTCTGGCCGGAACGCGGCGTGGCGATGGGCGCCGGCCGGCTGGCGCGGCTTGAGACCGAGCTTCAGCGCCTGTCGCGCTTCGCCGGCTGCGGCGACGTGACGTTCGCTCCCGACTGGCTGCGCCCGGCCTGAGGCCTGGTCGCAAACGTCGGTGGCCGAGGTCGCTGCCGGGCAAGCCGGCATCCCTTCCCGTCGCCAACCTGAGGCCCGAGGAGAGGCAGGATGGCAGGCGGAACCGGATACCGGCGGGGCGTGGCGCTCGTCGTCGCGGCGGCGGCGCTCTGGTCGCTCATGGGGCTTGCGATCCGCCTGATGGGCGACGCGGGCACATGGCAGGTGCTGTTCTGGCGCTCGTTCGGGCTCGTGCCCGTGCTCTTTTTCGTGATATTGCGCCGGTCTGGCGGGAAACCTCTGACACTGGTCCGAGCAACCGGCTGGGCAGGTGCCATCGGCGGCACCGGCCTCGTCTTCGCCTTCGCCGGCGCCATCTTCGCGATCCAGTCGGCGCCGGTGGCGAATGCCGTCTTCCTCTTCGCCGCGGCTCCCCTGATGACAGCAGTCATGGCCTGGCTGCTTCTCGGCGAACCGGTCCGGTCCGCCACCTGGGCGGCGATCGCGGTCGCGGGCATCGGAATCTTCGTCATGGTGCGCGAGGGGCTCGCCCTTGGCGCGGGAATTGGCAACGTGGCGGCACTTCTCTCTGCGGCCGGGTTCGCAGCCTTCACCGTGACGTTGCGCTGGGGCCGGCTGGGCGACATGTTGCCCGCCGTGCTGATCGGCGGGGTGCTGTCGGTCGCCGTGTCCGCCATTGTGATCGCGCTCAGCGGCGAGGATTTCGCACTGCCGCCCCGGGCAGTCGCCATCGCTCTCCTCATGGGCGCACTGATTCTCGGCGGCGGTATGGCCAGCTATACCGCCGGCAGCCGGGCCGTGCCGGCCGCGGAAATCGGCATCCTCTCGCTGGTAGAGGTGATGCTCGCCCCCGTTTGGGTCTGGCTCTTCCTCGGCGAGGGGGCGAGCGCCGCGACCTTCGTCGGCGGGGCGATCCTGCTTGTAGCCATAGCGCTCAATGCCCTTACCGGGATGCGCCACCGCCCGCCGCCCATCACCGCTTGATCAGCGCGAACGGCGGAAGAAGCGGGCGCGCGCATATAGGTCTTCGAGCCGCTTCATGCGCGCCTGCGTCTCGTCCCAGATGAGCGTCTGGACCGCGGCCAGGAGCGTCTCGACCAACACCTGGATGGCGACCGTGGAGTCCCAGGCCGAAGGAGCCTCGATATGCGCCGACAGCCGGTAGCGCGCGCGCTCGGCGGCCGGAGAGACCCACTGGTCGGTGATGAGGACGACCTCAGCCCCCTGCTCGGCCGCGATCTCCACGAGGCTGAGCACGTTGTTCTCGTAGCGGCGGATGTCGAAGGCAAGCAGGACGTCCCCCGGCGCCATGTCGATGATCGCCGGCGGCCAGGCGTTGGACATGTCGGAGATCAGCGACACGTCGCGGCGGATGATCTTCATGTGGGTGACGAAGTAGTCGGCCATCGCATGGGTGATCCGTCCGCCCATGGCGTAGATCTTGCGGCCCTTGTCCGCCATGAGTTGCGCGATGGCGTCGAACTCCGCGTGGTCGATCTGTCCGAGCGTGGCCTGCAGGTTGCCCACCACCGCATCGGCGAAGCGATTGAGGATATGGGTGTCCGGCACCCCGCCCGCCCAGCGATCGTGCTTGGCGATGGGCGAGATCAACCGCTCCTCCACCTCGGCGCGGACGACGGCCTGGAAATCGGGATAGCCCTTGTAGCCGAGCTTCTGCACGAGCCGGACCACCGTTGGCGTGGAAACCTCCGCCCCCTTGGCAAGTGCGGTGATGGAACCGAGCGCGACCACCGGATAGTGCCGGGTTATATGGTTCGCGAGCTGGCGCTCGGCGCGGGTCAGGTCGGCGAAGCTCGCCCGGATCTGCTGTTCGATTGTTCTGGCAGCACTCGGCACACTCTTGTCCTCCCTCGCGGGCGGGTTCCGCCGCGCCGCGCCAGAAAAGATTGTAACAGGATTCTCCATCAAGAAAACATCTTGACAGAAACAGAGGTGGCGAACGAGCCTTGTAGTCGTGAATCGGGGGGGAAGCAGAACGATGGCGGGGGCGCAGAAGTCCGGCCTTGAGGTCGTCGTGACAAAGAACCGCGAGGCGCCAGGGCCTTTCCTGGTCGTCTGCGAACATGCTTCGAACCACTTCCCGGCCGCCTTCGGCACGCTCGGCCTGACGCCCGAGGCGCGCGCGGCGCATATCGCCTGGGATCCGGGCGCTCTCGGTGTCGCCCGGCGGCTGGCCCGGCTGCTCGATGCGCCGCTCGTGGCGGCAGGGGTGTCGCGCCTTGTCTACGACCTGAACCGCCCGCCGCACTCGCCGGGGGCGATGGCCGCCCGCAGCGAAGACTACGACATTCCGGGCAATGCGCGCCTCTCCGCGGCCGAGCGGCGCCGGCGGACGGAAGCCGTCTATCTTCCCTTCCACGCCGAACTCCGCGCCGAGATCGCCCGCCGTCTCGCCCGCGGCCGCCCTCCCGTCATCGTCACGATCCACAGCTTCACGCCAGTCTGGTTCGGCCAGCCGCGCGCGGTCGAGTTCGGCGTCATCCATGACGAGGACCCGGCCCTCGCTTTGGCTGTCCTGGCCGAGGCGAAGGCGCAGACCCGGCTCGACTGCCGGCTGAACGAGCCCTACTCCGCGGCCGACGAGGTCACCCATACGCTGCGGCTCCAGGCGACGCCCTACGGGCTTGCGAACGTCATGCTGGAAATCCGCAACGACCTCATCGCCACGCCCGGGGCCGAGGAGGCGATGGCGGCGACGCTGGCCCCCGTGCTCAAGGCCGCGCTTGCGGCGATCAACCCGCCGGTGACCGAGGAGGCAATGGCCTGACATGCCGGACTGGGCGCGATCCTACGTGAAATTCGTCGAGGCGCTGAACTTCCGGATCGGGCGCTTCGCGATGTATCTCCTCTTCGTCATGATGGCGATCCTGATCTGGTCCTCGATCACCAAGATCATCCGGGTGCCGGCGATCTGGACCCTGGAAATGGCGCAGTTCACGCTGGTGGCCTACTACCTTCTGGGCGCACCCTACACGTTCCTTCTGAACACCAACGTGCGGATGGACCTCGTCTATGCCCGGCTCAGGCCGCGCACGCAGGCGTGGTGGGATGTCTTCACCGTCTTCGCACTCCTCTTCTATCTCGGCGTCATGCTCTACGGCGCGATCGGCAGCACCGCCTATTCGTTCGAGACCTGGGAGCGGAACCCCACCGGCTGGCGCCCCTACCTCTGGCCGATCAAGGTGGTGATCTGCGTGAGCTTCTTCCTGATGATCCTTCAGGCCATTGCCCATCTCATCCGCGACGTCGCGGTCATCCGCGGTGAGGAAATCTGATGTCCTACGAGATGATCGCCACCCTGATGTTCTCGACCATGCTCCTGATGATGATCACGGGGCAGCGGGTCTTCGGCGCCATCGGCTTCGTCGCCGTGGTCGCCGCGATCCTCCTGTGGGGGCCGGGCGGGTCCGACATGGGCTTTTCCTCGGTCATGAAGCTGATGAAGTGGAACGCGCTGCTCACGCTGCCGATGTTCGTCTTCATGGGCTACGTGATGTCGGAAAGCCGGCTGGCGGAGGACCTCTACAAGATGTTCCACGTCTGGTTCGGCCCGCTGCCGGGCGGGCTTGCGGTGGGCACTATCCTGCTGATGGTCATGATCTCCGCGATGAATGGCCTGTCTGTCGCCGGAATGGCGATCGGGGCCACGATCGCGCTGCCCGAACTCGTGAAACGCAATTACGACAAGCTGATGATTTCGGGCGTCATCCAGGGCGGGTCGAGCCTCGGCATCCTCATCCCGCCCTCGGTCGTCCTCGTGCTCTACGCCCAGATCGCCCGCCAGCCGGTCAGCGAACTCTGGCTTGCGGGCCTCATGCCGGGGCTGCTTATGGCCTCCTTCTTCGTCGTCTACATCGTGGTGCGGTGCTGGCTGAAACCCGGCCTCGCCCCGCGGATGAACGCGGAGGAACGCGCCGCGATCACCTGGGCCGAGCGCATCCGGCTTCTGCAGGCGGGACTCCTGCCCGTCGTCATCTTCGGGGCGATGATGATTCCCTTCGTGAAGGGCTGGACGAGCCTGACCGAGGCTTCGGTCGTCGGCGCCCTGACGACGGTTGTCGCCGCAGCGATCAAGGGCCGCTTCACGCGCGAGGTCTTCGAGGTGGCGACACGCTCCACCCTCGCCATCACGACGATGTTCATGCTGATCATCATGGCGGCGCTGTCGTTCGGCGCGGTCTTCGACGGACTGGGCGCCGGCCGCGCGATCGAGAATTTCTTCGTCCGCGACCTCGGCCTCTCGGCCTGGCAGATACTCGTCCTGATGCAGCTCAGCTTCCTCGTCATGGGGATGTTCCTCGATGACACCGCGATGCTCGTCATCGTCGCGCCGATCTATGTCGGCCTTGCCAAGGCGCTCGGCTTCGACCTGATCTGGTACGGCATCCTCTACACGATCACCTGCCAGATCGCCTATCTGACCCCGCCCTTCGGCTACAACCTCTTCCTGATGCGGGCGATGGCGCCGGCGGACTTCTCGCTGCCGATGATCTACCGCTCGGTCTTTCCCTTCGTCATGGTGATGATTTTCACCCTGATCGTGCTGATGATCTTCCCGGAGATCGCCCTCTGGCTGCCGGAGAGACTGCTTTGACCAAGAAGAAGACCCCGGGGGGGCCCGGGGCACCTGCAACAAGGAGAAGTGAGATGACGACAAGACGCAAGTTCCTGACCTCTGGCGCGCTTGCCGCGGGCGCCACGCTGGCCGCGCCGGCGACGTTGCGCGCGCAGGACACGATCAAGTGGAGGCTCCAGACCTACGCGGGTGCGGCGCTCGGCGCGCAGGTCATCCAGCCGGCCATCGAGGCCTTCAACACCATCGCGCAGGGCCAGATGGAGATCGAGCTCTACTTCTCCGACCAGCTCGTGCCGACGGCAGAGCTTTTCCGGGCGATGCAGAACGGCACCATCGACGCGGTGCAGTCGGACGACGATTCGATGGCCTCGCCGACCGAGGTCACGGTCTTCGGCGGCTACTTCCCGCTCGCGCTGCGCTACTCGCTCGACGTGCCCGCGCTCTTCAACCACTACGGTCTCGACGAGATATGGAAGGAAGAATACGCCAAGGTCGGCATCCAGCACATCTCGGCGGGGTCGTGGGACCCCTGCCACTTCTCGATGAAGGACCCGGTGACGAAGCTCGCCGACCTCAACGGCAAGCGCGTCTTCACCTTCCCGACCGCCGGACGTTTCCTCGCCCAGTTCGGCGTGGTCCCGGTCACGCTTCCGTGGGAGGACATCGAGATCGCGCTGCAGACAGGCGAACTGGACGGCGTGGCCTGGTCCGGCATCACCGAAGTCTATACTGCGTCCTGGGCAAAGCAGGCGCCGAATTTCCTGACCAACAACATCTCCGGCGCCTGGATCGGCCATTTCTTCGCCAACCAGGAACGCTGGAACGCGGTGCCGCCGCACCTGCAGCTTCTGATGAAGACCTGTTTCGAGCAGTCGCACTACTACCGCCAGCACTGGTACTGGGCGGGCGAGGCGAAGCTGCGCGTCGAGGGCGCCGATACCAAGCTCACCTCCATCCCGGACGAGGAATGGGCGACGGTCGAAGAGGCCGCGCGGAAATTCTGGGAAGAGATCGCGGCCGAAAGCGAGACCAAGGCCAAGGTCGTCGCCATCATCGAGAAGTACAACGAGAACATGGTCAAGGCCGGGCGGCCTTACCGTTACACATGACAACCAGAAGGGGCGGCGGGCATTCCGCCGCCCCTTTCCTTTCGCAGAAAATTTGATCAAATACCGGATCGACAGGGTGGGGCCCGAATCCGGGCCCGAAAAGACGAGCGAGGAGAGGCGAAATGCCCGCAAACCTGACCTTCGACGCGCTGAAGAAGGCCGTCGCCGCTGGCGAGATCGACACCGTCCTCGTGGCCATCGTGGACATGCAGGGCCGCCTCATGGGCAAACGCTTCGTTGCCCAGCACTTCGTGGACAGCGGGTGGGAGGAGACGCATTGCTGCAACTACCTCCTCGCCGTCGACGTCGAGATGTTCACGGTTCCGGGCTACAAGTCGGCCGGCTGGGAAAAGGGCTACGGCGACTATGTGGTGAAGCCGGACCTCGCCACGCTGCGCCGCGTCCCCTGGCTTGCGGGCACGGCGCTCTGCATGGCCGACCTTCTCGACCATCACACGCATGAGGAGGTCGCCGTCAGCCCCCGCGCGATCCTGAAGCGCCAGGTCGCCCGCGCCAAGGCGATGGGCTTTGACGCCATGATGGCGACGGAGCTGGAATTTTACCTCTTCGAGGAAAGCTTCGACGCGCTGCACGACCGCGACTACCAGAACCTCCGCACGCTCGGCCGCCACAACGCCGATTACGCGATCTTCGGCACCAGCAAGGAAGAAGCGGTGATGCGGGCGATCCGCAACGGCCTCTGGGCCGCCGGCATCCCGATCGAGTGCTCGAAGGGCGAGGCCGAGGCCGGGCAGGAAGAGGTGAACGCGAAGTATTCCGACGCGCTCGACACCTGCGACATGCACGCCATCATCAAGAACGGCGTGAAGGAGATCGCCCATGCCCAGGGCCGGGCCGCGACCTTCATGGCGAAATACGACCACCGCCGCGCGGGCTCGTCGAGCCACGTCCACCAGTCGCTGTGGAAGGGGGGCAAGCCCGCCTTCCGCGACGAGAAGGACCCGCACGGGATGTCCGCGCTGATGAAGCACTACATTGCCGGACAACTGGCCTACGCGCGCGAGATCACGCCGCTCCTCGCGCCCTACATCAACAGCTACAAGCGTTTCGTCGTCGGCATGTTCGCGCCCACCAAGGCCGTCTGGTCGCTCGACAACCGCACGGCGGGCTTCCGCGTCTGCGGCGAGGGGACGAAGGCGGTCCGAGTCGAATGCCGCATCGGCGGCGCCGACCTCAACCCCTACATGGCCTGCGCCGGGCTTCTGGCGGCGGGACTCGCCGGGATCGAGCAGAAGCTGGAACTGGAGCCCGCGATCGCCGGCGACATCTACCACGCCCGGCGCGTAAGGGAGATCCCCCATACGCTCGGCGAGGCGGCGGCGCTGATGAGCAAGTCGAAGATGCTCCGCGCCGCCTTCGGCGAGGACGTGGTGGACCATTACGTCCATGCCGCGGAGTGGGAAGTCAGCGAACACAACCGCGTCGTGACCGACTGGGAAGTGAAACGGGGATTCGAGCGGCTGTAAGGCCGTGACAGGCGCGCAAGGCGCCAAGTGAGGACCAGATGACGAAGATGATCCAGTGTATCTCGCCCGTGGACGGGCGGGTCTATGCCGAGCGGCCGCCGCTTTCGCCGGAGGCGGCGGCTTCGGTCGTGGCGCGGGCGAAGGCGGCGCAGCCCGCCTGGGCGGCCCGGACGCTCGACGAGCGCATCCGGCTCGTGAAGGACGGCGTGGCCCGGCTCAATGCCGACAAGGAGCGGATCGTCGAGGAACTGGCCTGGCAGATGGGCCGCCCGACCCGCTTCGGCGGCGAGTTCGGCGGGCTGAACGAACGCACGAACTACATGGCCGGCATCGCCGCCGAGGCGCTGGCGCCGATGCTGGTTGAGGAGACCGACCGCTTCGCCCGCCGGATCGAATTCGCGCCCCATGGGCTCGTCTTCGTCGTCGCGCCCTGGAACTACCCCTACATGACCGCGATGAACACGGTCGTCCCCGCGCTCATCGCCGGCAACGCGGTGATCCTGAAGCACGCGAGCCAGACGCTCCTTGTTGGCGAACGCATCGCCGAGGCGCTGCATGCCGCGGGCGTGCCGCAGGACGTGTTCCAGAACGTCGTCCTCGACCACGCCGGGACAGAGAAACTCATTGCCGATCGCTCCTTCGGCTTCGTGAACTTCACCGGCTCGGTCGGCGGCGGCCAGGCGATCGAACGGGCCGCGGCAGGCACATTCACGGCACTGGGGCTGGAGCTTGGCGGCAAGGACCCCGGCTACGTCATGGAGGATGCCGATCTCGACTGGGCGGTCGATGTGCTCATGGATGGCGCGATGTATAACGCCGGCCAGTGCTGCTGCGGGATCGAGCGCATATACGTCAACCACAAGCTCTTCGACGCGTTCGTCGAGAAATCGGTGAAGTGGGTGAACGCCCTGAAGCTCGGCAACCCCTTCGAAGCCGACACCACGCTCGGCCCCATGGCCAACCGCCGCTTCGCCGACACGGTCCGCGCCCAGACCGCCGAGGCCGTTGCTGCTGGCGCCAGGCCGCTGATCGAGCGGCAGAACTTCCCGGCCGATGACGGCGGAGCCTACCTCATGCCGCAGATCCTGGTGAACGTCGATCACTCCATGCGGGTGATGACCGAGGAAAGCTTTGGCCCCGTCGTCGGCATCATGCCCGTGAAGGACGACGCAGAGGCGCTCAGGCTGATGAACGACAGCCCCTACGGGCTGACCGCGAGCCTCTGGACCCAGGACCCTGACCGCGCCTGGGCGCTGGCCCGGCAGATCGAAACGGGCACCGTCTTCATGAACCGCGCCGACTACCTCGATCCGGCGATCTGCTGGACCGGCTGCAAGGACACCGGCCGTGGCGTCGGCCTGTCGAAGCTTGGCTACCAGTCCGTCACCCGTCCCCGCTCCTACCACTTCCGCAAGGTGAAACCATGACCGTGCCCACCGCCAATTGGTCCTATCCGACCGCCGTGAAATTCGGCCCCGGCCGCATCCGCGAGCTTGCCGACCACTGCAAGGCGGTCGGCATGAAGAAGCCGCTTCTTGTCACCGACAAGGCGCTGGCCCCGCTGCCCATCACGGCAGAGGCGACGGGCATCCTCGATGCCGCCGGCCTTGGCCGCGCGGTCTTTTCCGAGGTGGACCCGAACCCGAACGAGATGAACATGGAAGCCGGGCTGAAGGTCTACCGCGCCGGGGGGCATGACGGCGTCGTCTGCTTCGGCGGCGGCTCGGCCTTGGACCTCGGCAAGATGATCGCGCTGATGGTCGATCAGAAGGTCAGCGTCTGGGACCTTGAGGATATTGGCGACTGGTGGACGCGGGCGGACGCATCGAAGATCGCGCCCATCGTAGCAGTGCCCACGACCGCTGGAACCGGGTCCGAAGTCGGCCGCGCCGGGGTGCTGACGAATTCCGCCACCCACAAGAAGAAGATCATCTTCCACCCGAAGCTCTTGCCCTCGGTCACGATCTGCGACCCGGAACTGACGGTGGGGATGCCCCGGTTCATCACGGCGGGCACCGGGATGGACGCGCTCGCCCATTGCCTCGAAGCCTTTTCGAGCCCCTTCTACCACCCGATGAGCCAGGGTATCGCGCTCGAGGGGATGCGGCTCGTGTTCGAGAACCTGCCGAAGGTCTACGACAACCCGAACGACCTGGAAGCCCGCGCCCACATGATGAGCGCGGCGGCGATGGGGGCTGTGGCCTTCCAGAAGGGCCTCGGTGCGATCCACTCGCTTTCTCACCCGGTCGGCGCGGTTTACGGCACGCACCACGGCACGACGAATGCCGTCGTCATGCCCATGGTGATGGAGTTCAACCGTAAGGCCATCGAAGACCGGATCGAGAAGGCCGCCGCCTACATCGGCTTCGGGGGGGGCTTTGCCGGCTTCCACGATCAGGTCATGGAGCTGCGGGCGAAACTGGGCATCCCGGAGAGCCTCTCGGCCATGGGCGTGCAGTTCGGCGACCTCGACATGCTGACCGAAATGGCGCTGGAGGACCCGTCATGCGGCGGTAATCCGGTAGCGATGACGCGGGAGAACACCCGCGCACTTTTCGACGCCTGCATGTGATCTGCGCGAGCCGCGGGGCGGTCTCACCGTCCCGCGGCACCAAGCGTTGCATTAATGACCGCCAGGCGGCGAAGCATCGCCCGCCGAGTGGGCGGATTTGCCTTAGCCCCTCGCAGCCGCCGGTGATCCGTGTATAGTGTCGGCAAACAAAGGCGCCGCAACAAGAAGACGGAGAGCAGGGTGCGGGGACAGAAGATCGCAGGCATCGGCCTCACCACTGTGGCCGCGCTTGGAGCCTTGGTAGCCTATGCCGAGCCGACACTCGCGCCCAGCCCGGGGACCTTCGGCCTGCCCGGGCTCATCGACATGCCGACGGCCGAAAGCAACCCCGAAGGGATCATCACGGCGAGTGTCTTCCGCTTTCCCGGCGCGCTCAGGATTACGGCCACATTCCAGGTTACGGACCGGCTTGGCGGCGCCTTCCGCTATTCGCGGGTGCCGGGCATCTTCACCAACGGGACTGCGCTCTACGACCGTTCCTTCGACGTCCAGTACCGTGTGCTCGACGAGAAGGGCTGGCGTCCGGCGCTCGCCATCGGCCTGCGCGACTTCATCGGGACCGGTGTCTATTCTGGCGAATACGTCGTCGCGTCGAAGACGATAACGCCGCGTCTCAGGGCAACGGCCGGTCTTGGCTGGGGCCGTCTCGGCAGCCATGGCGACATCGCAAGCCCCTTCGGTTCGCGCCCGGTGCTTGACATCGGCGAGGGCGGCAAGGCCAACACGGACCAGTTCTTCCGTGGCCCGGTATCGCCCTTCTTCGGCCTTGCCTGGGCGGCGACCGACAAGCTGACGCTGAAGGCGGAATATTCCTCGGATGCCTACGACCGCGAAACGACGGCGGGCACGTTCTCCCGGGATTCCTCGGTCAACCTCGGCTTCGAGTATCGCTTCAACAAGTCGGCGAGCCTGACGGGATACTACCTCTACGGCTCGGAAGTCGGGCTCCAGTTCAACCTGACCGTCGATCCGCGCCGCGCGCCCGCGCCGAGCGGGCTGGAGTCGGCACCGCTGCCGGTCCGGCCGCGCCCCGCGCCGTCGGCTGATCCTGCGGCATGGGCGACGGACTGGACGGCCGACCCCGAGGTGCACCCCGGCGTGCAGTCCGCGCTGGCCAAGGCGTTGGCCAAGGACGGGCAGGTCCTGGAAAGCATGGCGCTTTCGGCGACACGGGTGGAAGTGCGCATCCGCAACCAGAAATACCTCTCCCAGCCGCAGGCGGTGGGTCGCGTCGCGCGGGCCCTGACCCGAGCCCTGCCGCCCTCGGTCGAGACATTCGTCATCACCTCGATGGCGAGCGGGATGCCGACATCCTCCGTGACGCTGCGGCGAAGCGACATCGAGCGGCTGGAGAGCGAAGGCTCGGTGGAAATCCTGCGGACGGCGGAGTTCACCGATCCGTTGACCGGGCCGAACACCGGCCTTGTGCCGACTCCGGGCACCTACCCGCGCTTTGTCTGGTCCCTCTCGCCTTATGGCGAGGCAAGCGTGTTCGATCCCGACGATCCGGTCAGGGCCGATTTCGGCGTGCAACTCGCCGGGCGCTACGAGTTCGCGCCCGGGCTGATCCTGTCGGGCAGCCTGCGCAAGAAGATCGTAGGCAATCTGGACGAATCGACGCGCGTCTCGGACTCGACGGTCTATCACGTCCGTTCCGACCTCGTGGAGTATCAGAAGCAGGGTGACCCGGGCATCCACGACCTGACGCTCGCCTGGTATGCCCGGCCCGCCCCCAATCTCTACAGCCGAGTGAGCGTGGGCCTCCTCGAACGCATGTACGGCGGCGTCTCGGGCGAGGTGCTCTGGAAGCCGGTGGACGGTCGGCTCGCGCTCGGGGCCGAGGTCAACTACGTGAAGCAGCGCGACTTCGACACGCTCTTCTCCTTCCGCGACTACGACGTGGCGACCGGCCATGTCTCCGCCTACTACGACTTCGGCAAGGGCTTCCTCGGCCAGGTCGATGTGGGCCGCTATCTTCTCGGCGACTGGGGCGCGACCTTCACGCTCGACCGAGAATTCGCGAACGGATGGAAGGTCGGCGCCTACGCGACCTTCACCGACCTTTCCGAAGCCGACTTCGGCGAGGGCTCCTTCGACAAGGGTGTGCGCCTGACGATCCCCGTCAGCTGGACGACCGGCAAGCCTTCCGTCAACAAGGTGACGACGGTGATCAAGCCGCTGAACCGCGACGGCGGCGCGCGGCTCGACGTCGACGGAAGGCTCTACGAGACGGTCCGCAGCACCCACCAGGGCGACATGCAAATCCAGTGGGGGAGGTTCTGGCGGTGACATCCCAGGCCGCGCCCGCCGGGCGCACGCTCCGCCGTGCCGCCTTCGTCGGCGCCGGTCTCGCGGCGCTGTTCCTCGCAGGCTGCGGCACGGATACCTCGAAGACCGAGGGGACGAAGATCGCTGTCGGCGTGGTCAAGGGCATGACGGCAAGACTGTCGCCGAAGCGGTCCGCGGGGCCGGCGACCGTGCCTGACCCGGAAAAGCTCGCCGCTTCGGCCATGACATCCTTCAAGGGGCCGCTGATCCTGGCGCAGATCGAGAAGGCCGGGCTGTTGACAGCGCTGGGTGAGACCGGACGCAACGGCGCGGTGCGGACCTTCGCCACGCCGAACGAACAGACTCTCGTCCTGCGCAACGGCCTGCTCACCGCCACGCGCGGACTCGGCGACGATCTGATGTCGGCGAAAACGGGCGCGGCGGAAGGGTTGATCCTGCGCCGCCAGACCGGCACGGCCGATCGCATCTACCGCTATCTCGACGGCGAGGGGATCGAACGCCCCCTTCCCATGACATGTACTGTCACGACGGGGCCCGCAAAGTCCTTCGACTTCGCGGGGCGCCATTACGACACGAAGCAGGTGGATGAATCCTGCCAGGCGACATCCACGGCGCTGACCGTCAGCAACAGCTACTGGGTCACCGCCGACGGCACCGTGGCGCTGTCACGGCAGTGGATTGGCCCGGCACTCGGCCATGTTACGATCCAGCTCGTCCGGCCCTGAGACATGTTCGGGATCGAAGGCGCGGCTCAGGGTCATCCCCGCCCGCAATGACGAAGGCCGGGCGCACAGCACCCGGCCTTCGCCTGGATTATCAAACTTCGGTCCCGAGATCAGGAGTCCGACGAAGCCGCCGCGATGACGCCCAGCAGCAGCAGCGCCGGAACGATCAGGCCCGCGTTCGACGAGCTCGCGCCGGTTTCCACGGCAACCGGCTCGGCTTCCACGACGGGGGCCGAGTAGCCGCCGGCGAACGCCGCGCCGGCCGAAATGGTCATGACCGCAGCGAGGGTCGCAATTTTCTTCATGTTCATTCTCCGCTCTTAGCCTTCAAGAGCCGCCACTCGCGGCAGCATCCTGTGGCAGGAGAGCATAAACCTGCACGAAATCAAAGCAGTTTTCAGCGTTGCTGCGGCGCGGCTACGATAGTGTTGCAAATACGCCCGTGGCCCTGCCACCTGCGTGCGTCAGCCCGCAAAGCTCTGCGAAACGTAATAATTTCCGCAGTATGGCGCCTTGCCATCGAAACCGATCCCCGAGCCGACCCGCGTCACCTTGCGGTCGAGGATGTTCCGGCGATGATCCGCCGAAGCCATCCAGTAGGCGACAATCGTACGCGCCAGAGTTGAATAGGAGTGGGGTGGAATCACCTGACCATCGCCGCCGAGAAAGCCGCAGGAGGCCGCGTCGGCGATCCGGAAGGATTTGCCGTCTATCTGGAAGCGCGCGATCTGGCCGATGTTCTCGGACCCTGCGCGGAACCTGACACCGGAGGCTCTTATCCGCGCGAGGGTTGTCGCCTGCCCTGGCGTCTGGGACTGGTGCGACAGCACCCGGGCACTGGCCATCCACTTCGCGTGTCGGCCCGCGACCTTTCGCAGGCCCTGCGCGTCCGAGAGCGCGGGCAGTCCGGCCTTGCAACGGTGGTAGTTGAGTTCTGCCAGTATCGCGGCATCGACCACTGCCTGGTCGATGCGCGCCTCCGGTCGGATCGGGGCTTCCGCGCCCGCAACCGTCGCGCGCGAACATGCATCGGCCGCACCCACGAGTGTCACGCCGGCGAGGAACCCGGCGGCAACGAGTTTGATGGTGCGCGCGATCATTCCCGGACCCCGAACCGAACGACGACAAGTCACGACATTTCGCGCGACTGTGCACGAAACCACGGCATTTCAGGGGCAGGATTGCGCCGAATTACGGCTGAGGCGTTGACAGGCGGGTTGGGATGGGTCCTTCTCCAGCCCGAGTATTGGTCGGGGGCTGTTTCATGAAGATCGCGATGATCGGCACGGGCTACGTAGGGCTCGTCTCGGGCGTCTGCTTCTCCGATTTCGGGCACGAGGTCGTCTGCGTCGACAAGGACCCGCGCAAGATCGACATGCTGAATGCGGGACAGGTGCCGATCTATGAACCCGGTCTCGATGTCCTGATGGCGAAGAACGTCGCCGCCGGACGTCTTTCCTTCACCGGCAATCTGGCTTCGGCCGTCGATGGCGCCGATGCGGTCTTCATCGCCGTGGGCACGCCAACGCGCCGCGGCGACGGCCATGCCGACCTGACCTACGTGATGGCGGCCGCGGAGGAGATCGCCCGCGCCCTGACGGATTACGCCGTCGTGGTGACGAAATCGACGGTCCCGGTCGGCACCAATGCCGCGGTGCGCGCGGTGATCGAACGGACCGCGCCCGGCAAGGAGTTCGACGTCGCCTCGAACCCGGAGTTCCTGCGTGAAGGCGCGGCGATCGACGACTTCATGCGGCCCGACCGCGTCGTCGTCGGCGTTACCTCCGAGCGGGCGAGAAAGGTCATGGGCGAGGTCTACCGGCCGCTCTTCCTGCGCGACTTCCCGATCCTCTACACGGATCTGGAGACGGCCGAGCTGATCAAGTATGCCGCCAACGCCTTCCTCGCGACGAAGATCACCTTCATCAACGAAATCGCCCGGCTCTGCGAAAAGGTCGGCGCCGATGTGAAGCAGGTGTCGAAGGGCATCGGCCTCGACGGCCGGATCGGCAACAAGTTCCTGCACGCCGGCCCAGGCTACGGCGGGTCGTGCTTCCCGAAGGACACCTCGGCCCTTGCCCGCATCGGCCAGGAACACGCCGCGCCGATGCAGATCGTCGAAACAGTCATCAAGGTCAACGACGAGATCAAGCGGCGCATGGTCGACAAGGTGATGGACCTCTGCGGCGGCTCTGTGAACGGCAAGACGATCGCCGTGCTCGGCGTCACCTTCAAGCCCAACACCGACGACATGCGCGACGCCCCCGCGCTTACCATCGTGCCCGCACTCGTCGGCAACGGCGCGAAGCTGCGCGTGGTCGATCCGCAGGGCCGGCGCGAGGGCGAGCATCTCCTGCCGGGCGTCACCTGGATGGATGACGCCTATGCAGCGGCGGCGGGGGCGGACGCCGTCGTCATCCTGACCGAATGGAACGAGTTCCGTGCGCTCGACCTGTCCCGCATGGCGAAGGCGATGACCCACGCCCGGATGGCCGACCTCAGGAACGTCTATTCGCCGAAGGACGCCGCCGAGGCCGGGTTCGAGGCCTACACCGGCGTCGGCCGGTGAGTCAGGAGGCGAAGATGTCCCGGAACTCCTCGCGCAAGACCGTCTTCTGCACCTTGCCCATCGTGTTGCGCGGCAGGCTGGCGCGGAAGGCCACGACCTTCGGCTGCTTGAACTTCGCCAATGTCTCGGACAGCGACGCCCGGATCGCGGCCTCATCCAGCGGGGCGCCGGCCTCCGGCACGACGACTGCCACGACACCCTCGCCGAAATCGGGGTGCGGAGCGCCGATCACCGCACTTTCCAGAACGCCGGGCAGCGCGTCGATGGCAAGCTCCACCTCCTTCGGATAGACGTTGAAGCCGCCGGTGATGACCAGGTCCTTGCCCCGGCCGACGATGGACACATAGCCGTCTGCGTCCACGAAGCCCAGGTCGCCGGTAATGAAGAACCCGTCCGAACGCAGTTCCTCGGCGGTCTTTTCCGGCATGTTCCAATAGCCCTTGAAGACGTTGGGGCCCCGCACTTCGATGGTGCCGATCTCACCCCGCGGCAGTTCGCGCCCCGCCGGGTCGCAGACCTTCAGTTCCACCCCCGGCAGGGGCAGGCCGACGGTGCCTGCGCGCCGGTCGCCGTCGCAGGGGTTCGAGGTGTTCATGTTGGTCTCGGTCATGCCGTAGCGTTCGAGGATGCGGTGCCCGGTGCGGGCCTCCCACTGGCGGTGGGTCTCGGCCAGCAAGGGCGCCGAGCCAGAAATGAAGAGACGGACCTTGGCGGCCAGGTCACGGGTCAGGCGCGGGTCCTCAAGCAACCGCGTGTAGAAGGTCGGCACCCCCATCATCGCGGTCGCCTCGGCCAGATGGCGGATCACCTGATCGGCGTCGAACTTCGGCAGGAAGATCATCGGACAGCCGGCGAGAAGCGCCACGTTGGTGGCAACGAAAAGCCCGTGCGTGTGGAAGATCGGCAGCGCGTGAAGGAGCACGTCGCGATCCGTGAAGCGCCAGACGTCCACCAGAACCTCGGCGTTCGACAAGAGGTTCGCATGGCTCATCATCGCGCCCTTCGACCTGCCCGTCGTGCCGGAGGTGTAGAGGAGCGCGGCAAGGTCATCGGCCGCCCGCTCGGCCACCGGCCCCGGCGCGGCGGCGCGCGCAGCTTCGGCGAAGCTGCCGCTTCCGTCGGCGTTCAGCGTGGCAAGGCGCGCGCCCGCCGCCGCGGCCACCGGGGCGAGGGCGGTTTCAGTCCGCCCATCGCATAGCAGGAGCCGCGCGCCCGCGTCAGCGACGAAGTAGCTGATCTCGGCCGGCGTGTAGGCGGTATTGAGCGGCAGGAAGACGATCCCCGCCCGGATCGCCCCGGCGATCACCGCCAGCATGTCGGGGCTCTTCTCCAGTTGCAGCGCCACCCGGTCGCCAGATTCGAGCCCTGCCCCCAGAAGGGCGGACGCATAGCGCGCGGCCATGGCGCCGAAACCGCCGTGGCTGAGCCGCGACCCGTCCGGAAGGATCAGGAAGTCTGCCGTGCTCCCCTCGTGCCGTCCGAAGAGCGCGTCGTAGAGATGATTGGCCATTCTGTCCCCCGGGGGTCTTCCACCCGGCCGGAATATCGCTGTCGCGGCCGGGAATCTAGCGGGCGCGGAAGGGGATCAGGCTCAGGCCGAAAAGGCCGGCGGCGGCGGCGACGATCGAGGGTCCCGCGGGCGTGTCGAGGAAAAGCGACAGCGAGAGCCCCGCCACCACCGAAACCGCGCCCACCGCCACCGCCCAGACCGCCATCGCCTCCGGCGTGCGGGCAAGCGCGCGGGCGGCGGCGGCGGGGATGATCAGCAGGGCGGCGATCAGGAGTGCGCCGACGATCTTCAGCGCCACCGCGACGACGAGCGCAAGCGCGAGCGTCAGGGTGAGCTTCTCCCGCCGCGGGTCGATACCGGCCGCCTGTGCCAGTTCTTCGTTCACTGTCGCGGTCAGAAGCGCATCCCACCGCCAGACGAGGAGCGCCAGCACCGCGACCGAACCGCCCCAGATCCAGAGGAGGTCTCCCATCCCCACGGTCAGCACGTCGCCGAAGAGCCAGGAGGAAAGGTCGGAGCGGACGTTCGGCAGGAACGACACGGCGACGAGCCCGAAGGCCAGCGCCGAATGGGCCAGGACGCCGAGCGCGGTGTCCGCCCCCCTTCCCCGGTTGCTGAGCACGGTGACGGCAAGCGCCATCAGGAGCGCCACCACCGTCGTCCCGGCCGCGACCGGCATGCCGGACGCCAGCGCCAGCGCCACGCCAAGAATGGCCGCATGGGCGGTCGCATCGCCCATGTAGGCCATCCGCCGCCAGACGACGAAGGCACCGAGGGGACCGGCCGCCAGCATCAGGCCGATGCCGGCGAGCCCCGCCATGATCAGGAAGCTGTCAGGCATCCTCGTCCTCGTGCCGGTGCGCGTCGCCCTGCGCATGACCATGGTCGTGGTTGTGGCCATGGGGATGATCGTGGGCATCGGTGGTACCATCATGCGCATGGTCGTGGACATGGCGATAGAGCGCGAAGGCCCCGCCAGTCCCCGCCCCGAAGAGTGCGCGGTATGCCGGCGCCGCCGAGACGACGCTCGGCGTCCCCTCGCAGCACACATGACCGTTGAGGCAGACGACGCGGTCCGACGCGCTCATGACGACGTGAAGGTCATGGCTGACCATCAGCACCGCGACGCCCGTCTCCCGCCGCACCTCCTCGATGAGCCGGTAGAAGGCCGCCGTCCCCGGCTGGTCAAGGCCCTGCGTCGGCTCGTCGAGGATGAGTATCTCGGGCCGCGCCAGAAGCGCGCGGGCAAGCAGCACCCGCTGCAATTGTCCACCCGAGAGCGACGCGACCTGCCGGTCCTCAAGCCCCGGAACGCCGGTCCGGTCGAGCGCGCGCGCCGCCGCGTCCCCGCCCACGCGCCCCGGCAGCGAGAGAAACCGCGCCACCGTCATCGGCAACGCGGCGTCGAGATGCAGCCGCTGCGGAACATAGCCGATGCCGAGGCCCGGGCGCCGCACGACCGTCCCTGACACCAACTGCTCGAGTCCGATCAGCGCGCGGACGAGTGTGGACTTTCCCGACCCGTTCGGGCCCACGATGGTCACGATCTCGCCGGCCGAAATGGCGAAATCGACGTTCTCCAGTACCGCCTGCGCGCCATGACGGATGCAAAGCCGGCTGGCCTCTACGAGCTTCATTCCGTGCTCTCCGCGCAGGCGGGACAGAGCCCGAGCGCCTCGACGTTCATCCGCTCCACCGTGAAACCGATCCCTTGCGCGACCTCCGCCAGGGCATCGCGTACCGTCTCGGCCGGCGCCTCCGCGACAGCGTCACAGGCGCGGCAGATGAAGAACACCGGGCTGTGTGTCTCGCCGGGGTGCATGCAGGCGGCAAAGGCGTTGAGCCGGCGGATGCGGTGGGCAAGCCCCTGTTCGACGAGAAAATCGAGCGCCCGGTAGGCCACCGGCGGCTGGTTGCCGAAGCCTTCCTCCGCCAGACGCTCCAGCACCTCGTAGGCGCCGAGCGCCCGGTGGGAATGCAGCAGGATTTCCAGCGTCCGGCGCCGGACCGGTGTCAGCCGCGCACCCGCGGCCGCGCTCACGGCCTCTGCCCGCGCCAGCACCCCGCCGGCGCAGAGCGCATGATCATGGTCCGCGAAGGCCGTCGCGGGGTCGACCCGCGGTTCTGTGTCAGGCAAGGCAAGGTCCCCTTGACATGTTATGATATTACATACGATATCTCCGAGACCCGGACAAGAGCCAAGGAGTTTCCGATGCCATCCATGCTGCGCCTGGCGGCCGCGGCCGCGCTGGCGGCCATTCCCGCGAGCGCCGATGTGCCGCAGGTTGTGGCCGACACGCCAGTGGTCCACTCGCTCGTCGCGATGGTGATGGGCGATCTCGGCGGGCCGGCGCTCCTGCTCGGCCAGGGCGCGGATGCGCATGACTTCCAGCTCCGGCCGTCCCAGTTGCGCGCGGTCAAGTCGGCCCGGCTCGTCGTCTGGATCGGGCCGGAGATGACGCCGTGGCTCGACCATGCGCTCGCGAGCGGGCACGCGGGGCAGGACCTCGCCCTTCTCGGCCTGCCGGGAACGTTCCTGATCGACTACGACGACGGCACCGCGGATCCGGCGGGAAGCCATGATCACGGCGAAGCCCACGACCACGGCGACACCGACCCGCATGCCTGGCTCGATCCGGCCAACGCCGCGCTCTGGGTGGGCGCAATCGCCGGAAAGCTGGCCGCGCTCGACCCCGGGAATGAAGGCACCTACCGCGCCAATGCCGCGGCGGCGCGGGACCGCATCGCGGCGCTGGACGCCGCGCTCACCGCGCGCCTTGCGCCGACGCCGGGCAAGGGACTGGTCTTTGGCCATGCCGCCTACGGCTATTTCACGGGCCACTATGGGCTTGCCGTCGCAGGCAGCCTTGCCGAGGGCGACGCGGCCGATCCCGGCGCAGCCCATGTCGCGGAGCTGCGCGCCCGTGCCGAGGCGGGCGAGGTCGCCTGCGCCTTCCCCGAGGCCGGGCATGATCCGCGCGCGATCGAGAGCCTCGTCGCCGGCACGCCCGCCCGACTCGGCGCGCCCCTCGATCCGGAGGGCCGGGCGGCCGAACCGGGGCCGGGGCTCTACCTCGCCGTCCTGGACGGCATCGGCACCGCCATCGCCGACTGTCTCGCAGGGGATTGACGGCGGCCGTGCGGGCGCGACCATGCCGCCAGCGGGCGGACGGGGGAGGGCAGCGATGATCGAGGCGGGCAGGATGGCGGACGGGCGCGCCGTCCATGCACTCCACCTCACCGGCGGGGGTCTGAGCCTCCGCCTGCTGACCCTCGGCGCGACGGTTCAGGACCTCCGGCTAGCCGGCGTGGACTGGCCGCTCGTTCTCGGCGCGGCGGACCCCGCGGATTACGCAGGCCCGCTTCTCTACGCCGGCGCCATCGTCGGACCGGTCGCCAACCGCATCGCCGGGGCGCGGGCCTTCATCGCCGGCCGCCTCTGCCACTTCGAGGCGAACGAGGGCCGCACGCTCCTGCACTCCGGCGCGCGCGGCCTTCACGCCCGGATCTGGGCGGTCGAGGACGCCGGGCCGGACCATGCCACGCTCCGCGCAGACCTCGCCGACGGCGAGGGCGGATTTCCCGGCAACCGGACGATCCGGGCGCGCTTCCGGCTAGCGTCACCGGCCACGCTGACCCTGGACCTGACCGCGACGAGCGACGTCATGACGATCGTGAACCTCGCGCACCACGGTTACTGGAACCTCGACGGCAGCGCCGATACCGGCGGCCACCGCCTTGCGGTCGCCGCCGACCGATACCTCGCGGTCGATGCCGCGATGATCCCCACGGGCCCGCCGCTCTCCGTCGCAGGCACCTCGTACGACTTCCGCGCGGCCCTGCAATTGTCCGGCGCGCCGCCCCTCGACCACAACTTCTGCCTCGCCTCCGCCCGCCGCGACCTGACCGAAGTGGCGACGATGACGGGGTCATCGGGCGTCCGGCTCAGCATCGCGACGACCGAACCGGGGCTTCAGGTCTATGACGGGCGGCATCTCGCGGTCGCCGCCGGCGGCGGACTCGACGGCCGCGCCTACGGCCCGCGCGCGGGCATGGCCTTCGAACCGCAGGTCTGGCCGGACGCGCCGAACCGGCCGGACTTCCCGCCGGCGGTGCTCGGACCGGGCGAGAGCTATCGCCAGACGACCCGCTTCCGGCTCGACCGCGTGCGGACGCCTTGACGGAGCGGCGATTTTCGCGAGGCTGGAACAACCCTTCGCGAAAGAGCACCATGGCCGCCACCCAAGCCTTTCCCGAAATCGTCGCCGAACTGGGAGCGCTCTGCGGCATCTCGCGCCCCGCCGGGCAGTGCTTCGCGGCGATCTGGCGCGCGGCCCAGCCGCCCTGCGCCGACGACCTGACCCAGGCGCTCGGCCTGTCCCGGTCGAATGTTTCGACGGCGCTGAAGGAACTGCGCGAATGGGGCCTGATCGCGCGGGCCCGCGCGCCGGCCGACCGCAAGGACTATTTCACCGCGCCGCCCGACCCCTGGGAAATCATCCGCCTCCTTGTCGGCGGGCGGCAGCGCCGCGCGGTCGCGCCGCTCCTGGACCGGCTGCTCGCGGCCGAATCCGCATCCGGCGATGCCCGCATCGCGGCGCTGCATGAGGTACTCGCCACCGTGTCGGCACGGATGGAGGCAATTGCGGCGCTGGACGCCGCAAGGCTTGCGGATGTTTTCGAGGCCGATCCCGGCGGGGAGACCGCGACCGACCGGGTGCCGGGCAAGAAGAAGAAAAAGAAGAAGAAGGCCTAGCTAGGACCCACGGACTGCCACCCTGCGGTCAGCGCCGGCCCCGCCCCTCGTCCTCGTCATCCTCGTCATCGCCGTGCGGCAGGTTGAAGAAGCTCTCCGCATCCGAATAGTCGGCCGGGTTCTTCTCTTCCTCTTCCTGTGCGCGCGAGAAGGAGAAGTTCTCCAGCCCGGCGATGGAAGAGGGAATCTTCGGCTCGGTGGACATGCCGAGCGACTGCTCGGTCGAGACGAGCTTGCGGCGTTCGTCATCCGACATCACCGCGCCGTCGCCCGCCTTCTTCTTCGCCGCCTTCTGCACCGCCGCGTCAAGCTCGGTCTGCCGGCATAGGCCGAGCGCCACCGGATCGATCGGCGTGATGTTCGAGATGTTCCAGTGCGTCCGGTCGCGGATCGAGGCGATCGTGGGCTTCGTCGTGCCGACGAGCTTGGCAATCTGCGAATCGGCAAGCTCTGGGTGGAACTTCACCAGCCACAGGATCGCCGCCGGCCGGTCCTGCCGCTTGGAAAGCGGCGTGTAGCGCGGGCCTCGGCGCTTTTCCTCGCCCAGAGCGGCCGGGTTGTGCTTCAGCTTCAGCCGGTAGAGCGGATCGGCCTGCCCCTTCTCGATCTCGCCAGGTTCGAGCTGGTTGTTGGCGATCGGGTCGAAGCCCTTCACGCCAGTTGCAACGTCACCGTCGGCGATGCCCTGCACCTCAAGCTCGTGCATGCCGCAGAAATCGGCGATCTGCTTGAAGCTCAGCGTCGTGTTGTCCACCAGCCAGACGGCCGTGGCCTTGGCCATGAGCGGTTTCGTCATCGGGCTTCTCCTTTACAAATCTCTCCCGAGCCGGGAAAACGGCTGCGACCCTCGGGCCGCGGTTCCTCGTTTTCGGGGAATTGCGGCGCTATATAGTCGCTCTGCCCCCCGGAGAAAAGAGAAAATGCGCGCCCTCGCCCTCCTCCTTCTCAGCGCCCTGCCCGCCTCGGCCGAAGGCGAGCGGGCCGGGGTGTTCGATTATTACGTCCTGTCGCTTTCGTGGTCGCCGACCTTCTGCGCCCTTGATGGCGATGCCCGGGGAGAAGACCAGTGCGATCCCCGCCATGACTTCGGCTTCACGCTCCACGGTCTCTGGCCGCAGTACGAGTTCGGCTGGCCGAGCTACTGCAGGACGGGCGCACGCGATGCCACGCGGGCGGAAACGCGCGCAATGGCCGACATCATGGGCTCCGCCGGGCTTGCCTGGTACGAATGGAAGAAGCACGGCCGCTGTTCCGGCCTATCGGCCGCAGACTATTTCGAGACGTCGCGGCAGGCCTACGAAGGCATCGTCATCCCGGATGTCTTCCGCGCGCTTCGGCAAGACGTGACGCTGCCCGCGTCCGTCGTCGAAGAGGCCTTCGTCGAGGCCAACCCCGGCCTCGATGCGGCGATGATCACGATCACCTGCGACGCGGGACGGATCGAGGAGGCAAGGATCTGCCTCACCAAGGAACTCGCCCCCCGGCCCTGCGGGCTCGACGCCGCGCGCGACTGCCGGATGCGCGATGCGCTCATGGAGGCAGTGCGATGACGGACCGCCTCGACGATCTGGAGGTCGGCTACGACATTCCGGCGCGGCCCGGCATGGCAGAGGCCGAGGTGCAGACGCCCTGCCTCGTGCTCGACCTCGACGCGCTCGACCGCAACCTCGCGAAGATGGCGGCGGCGGCGCGGGCGGCCGGGCTCAGGCTCAGGCCGCATGGGAAGATGCACCGCTCGGCCGACGTGGGGCGCCTGCAGGTGAACCACGGGGCCGTCGGCCTCTGCGCACAGAAGGTGAGCGAAGCAGAGGCCTTCGTACGCGGTGGCATCGCCGACGTTCTGGTGACAAACGAGGTCCGGAACCCGGCGAAGATCGACCGGCTCGCCCGGTTGCCGCTGCTCGGGGCGCGGGTAGGGGTCTGCGTCGATGACCTCGCGAATGTGGCCGAGCTTTCCGCCGCCGCCGCACGCCATGGCACAGGACTCGACGTCTACGTCGAACTCGACTGTGGCGGTGCCCGTTGCGGCGCGCCGGACGCAGGCGTGGCCGTGATGCTCGCCCGCGCGGTCGCCGAGGCACCGTGCCTCACATACGCGGGGCTTCATGCCTATCATGGCGGGATGCAGCACATCGAAGCGCCGGAAGACCGCCGCCGCGCGGCCGAGACCGCGTTTGCCCGCGTCCGCGAGGCCATTGCTGCGCTGACCGCGGCGGGGCTTGCGCCGACGGTCGTCACCGGCGCCGGCACCGGATCCTGGCCGCTGGAGGCCGGTTCGGGACTTTACACGGAACTGCAATGCGGATCCTACGCCTTCATGGATGCGGACTACGCGCGCATCCGCGGCGAGGGGAACGCTCGGCTCGACGGTGAGTGGGAGCACGCTCTTTTCGTGCTCACCGAGGTGATGAGCACCCCGGTCCCCGGCCGCGCGGTCTGCGATGCGGGTCTGAAGGCCCATGCGACCGACAGCGGCCTGCCGCGGGTCGCGGGGAGGGCGGACCTGACCTATGCCTCGGCCTCGGACGAACACGGCGTGATCGACGATGCCGGTCACACGCTGAAACCGGGCGACCGCCTGCGCCTGATCCCCGGTCATTGCGACCCGACATGCAACCTTCACGACTGGTATGTGGGCCTGCGCGGCGGCCGTGTCGAATGCCTCTGGCCTGTCACCGCCCGCGGCCGGGGATACTGAACGGCCGGGAATTCGGGCGTATCGGGTACATTTTCGGCATTTTCAATCGCTTGCATGCGGCTAGGATCGGCGCGGAACAAGAAGGGGCTGCCCATGACGATCCGCGTCGCGCTCAACGGCTTCGGCCGCATCGGCCGCTCGGTGCTGCGCGCCGCCCTTTCGGGGTCGTCCGGCGACGGGCTGCAGATCGTCGCAGTGAACGACATCGCGCGGCCCGAATTGGCCGCCTATCTCTTCGAATACGATTCCACCTTTGGCCCCTGGAAAGGCGAGGTGCGGCTGGAGCCGGATACGCTCGTCGTGGACGGGCGCCGCATCCGGCTGACGGGTGCGCGCGACCTCGGCACGCTCGACCTGTCCGATATCGACGTGGTGATGGAATGCACCGGGCTCGGCGGAGAACGGTCCTTCGCCGAGGCGGGCCTCCGGGGGGGCGCGCGGCGGGTGCTCGTCTCCGGCCCCTCCGCCACGGCCGACTTCACGCTCGTCATCGGCGCAAACGACGAAAAGCTTTCGCCCGGCCATCGCATCGTGTCCAACGCCTCCTGCACCACGAACGCGCTTGCGCCGCTTGTCCGGCTGATCGAGCGAGAATGGGGCGTGGAAACCGGGTGGATGACAACGATCCATTGCTATACCGGCAGCCAGCCCACGGTGGACGCGCCGGGGGCCGACTATGCCCGCAGCCGCGCGGCGGCGCTTTCGATGGTGCCGACCACGACCTCGGCGCAACGCCTGCTGGACGTCGTGCTGCCGGAGATCTCGGGCCGGATCGAGGGCGCGGCGGTGCGCGTGCCGGTGGCCTCCGTCTCGGCCGTGGACCTGTCGGTGATGACCCGTGCGCGGCCCGGACGCGAGGCGGTCATTGCGCGGCTCGCCGCGACGGGCGGCGTAATCGGCTGGACCGACCGGCCGCTCGTGTCATCGGATCTGCGTGCGCGGCCCGAAAGCATCGTCATGGCCTTGCCGGAGACCCATGTGACAAAGGGCGGACTGCTCCGCGTCTTCGGCTGGTATGACAACGAATGGGGCTTCTCCAACCGCATGCTCGATGCGGCGCGGCTGATGGCGCGCCGCTGACACCCCTGCCGCCTTGGCGGGAATTGCGCCAAACTCGAACCGACTTTCGCCGAATCGGACGCAATCATGGATCGCCTCGCCTCGGACCGGATGTTCATCGCGGTGATGGAGACCGGCAGCTTCACGGCCGCCGCGCGCCGCTTCGGTACCACGTCGGGGCAGGCCTCCAAGGTCGTCGCGCGGCTGGAGGCGGAACTGGGGGTGCGGCTTCTGAACCGGACCACGCGCGCCGTCTCGGCGACCGAGGTCGGACAAGCCTATTACGAGCAGCTCCGCGGCCTCGTCGAGGAATTCGATGCACTGGACCAGAGTGTCCGCGACGCCTCCGCAAGCCCCCGCGGGCGGGTGCGGCTGACCGCGCCCCTGACCTTCGGCACGACCGAACTCGTCCCCGCGCTCAATGACTTCGCCGCCGCCTATCCGGACATCTCGCTGGACGTTTCCTTTTCCGACCGGGTCGTGAACCTTGTGGACGAAGGCTTCGACGCAGCAATCCGGGTCGGCAGGCCTTCCGACACAACCCTCGTCGCGCGCCGGCTCTGCGAGATCCGCGTGGTGCTGGTCGGGGCGGATGCCTATCTCGCCCGAAAGGGCGTGCCGGAGAGTCCCCTCGACCTTGCCCGGCACGAATGCGTCATCGACACGAACTACCGCGATCCCGGCCACTGGCGTTTTCTTGTCGGCGGAGCGATCACCTCCGTCCCGGTGCGCGGCCGGCTCCACTACTCGAACGCCGAGGCCTGCCTTCAGGCCGCTGCGGCCGGGCTTGGTCTGGCCTATGTCCCCGACTTTGTCGCCGCCGAGGCTTTGCGCGGCGGCCGGGTCCGCGCCCTCCTGGCGGACTTCGTGGACGAACCTTTCGGCGCGTTCGCGCTCTATCCGCCGGGGCGCCACCTCGCCGCCAAGGTGCGGGTGCTGATCGACCATCTCGTGATTCATTTCCGCGGACGCGATTGGGGCGTTTGACCCGAATTGCTTCCTTATGGGATGCAATGATCTTCCCGAATTCCGGATTATAATTTCTATCGGATGAGATCATCTTTCCCGCATCGCCCGACCCGGGCCAACCCTCGAAAGGACAGATGATGACCACCTACGATGCCACCGCCCCGCTCGCCCGGCCGACCAATGCCGACTATGCCGCGTTGATCCTGCGCCTCTCGACAGGCGTCTACTTCGTCCTTCACGCCTGGCTGAAGATCGCGGTCTTCACCCCCGCGGGCACCGCCGGCTATTTCTCCTCGATCGGCCTTCCGGGCTTTCTCGGCTATCTGACCATCGCCCTCGAACTCATTGGCGGCCTCGCGCTCATCGCCGGCTTCTACACCCGCGCGATCTCGCTCGCGATGGTGCCGGTGCTTCTCGGAGCGGCCTGGTTCGGGCATGGCGCCAACGGCTTCTTCTTCTCCAACCCGAACGGCGGCTGGGAATATCCGGTGCTCTGGGCCATCGTGATGGCGGCACTCGCCCTTCTCGGCAACGGCGCCCACGCCCTTTCGCGCCGCTGACCCGGCTCAGAGGAAAGCAACGACCATGTCCACCGCCTCCGCCCCCGTCGAGATCGGCCGCGTTGCGCTGACCGTGCGTGACATCGACCGCGTCGCCGCCTTCTACGAGACCGCGATCGGGCTGACCCCCATCGCCTCCGAGGGTGGGGTCCGCACCCTCGGCGCGGGCGGGCGGGTTCTACTGGAACTCCGCGCCGACCGCGCCGCCAAGGCCGCGGATCCCCGTGAGGCGGGGCTCTTCCACACCGCCTTCCTCCTGCCCTCGCGGGCCGACCTCGGCGCCTGGCTCCTCCACGCCTCCGGGGCCGGCCTGCCGCTTCAGGGCGCCTCGGACCATCTGGTGAGCGAGGCGATCTACCTCGCCGACCCCGAGGGCAACGGCATCGAGGTCTATCGCGACCGCGCGCGGGACGAATGGCCGCGGCGCGACGGCCGGATCAGGATGGCGACCGACCCGCTCGACCTGCGGCTCCTCGCTGCCGATGCCGCGCGTCCCTGGACGGGCGCGCCCGACGGCACCGTGGTCGGGCACGTCCACCTTCAGGTGGGCGATGTGCCGGCGGCCGAGGCGTTCTACGCCGGCACGCTCGGCTTCGACATCGTGACCCACTACCCCGGCGCCGCCTTCCTGAGCACCGGCGGATACCACCACCACCTTGCCGCCAACGTCTGGAACAGCCGCGGAGCCGGCAGGCGCAGCCCGGACGCGGCCGGTCTCGCCGAGGTCAACCTTCTTGCCGACGCCGCGAACCACGACCGGCTCTCGGGCGTCCTGGCGACGCGGGGGACGGACCCCTGGGGCACCCCGATCACCGTGTCACGGAAAGACACCTGAGATGCTCGTACGCGGGAAATGGACCGAGAAATGGCAGCCGGTGCAGGCGAAGGACGAGAAAGGCGGCTTCGTCCGCCAGACCTCGTCCTTCCGCAACTGGGTCACAGCCGATGGCACCGCCGGGCCGACCGGCACGGGTGGCTTTCCGGCCGAGGCCGGGCGCTACCGGCTCTATGTCGCGCTGATCTGCCCCTGGGCCTCGCGCACGCTGATCGCGCGGGCGCTGATGGGGCTTGAGGGCGCCGTCCCGGTGACGGTGGTGGAACCTGCGCTTTCCGACCAGGGCTGGCGCTTCGGCGCCGAGGCCGATCCGGAGCGGGCGGCCAGCTACCTGCACGAACTCTATTCGGTCGCCGATCCGGACTTCACCGGACGCGCCACCGTACCGGTCCTATGGGACACCCGGACGGGCGTGATCGTGAACAACGAATCCGCCGACATCCTGCGGATGATGAGCCTCGGCTTCGGAGGGCTGGCCACCAAGGGCGCGGACCTTTACCCCGCGTCGCTCCGCCCCGCGATCGACGCGTTGTCGGACTGGATCTACCCCAGGCTCAACAACGGCGTCTACCGGGCCGGTTTCGCCACCACGCAAGTCGCCTATGACGAGGCCGTTGCGGGCGTCTTCGCCACCCTCGACACGCTCGAGGAACGGCTTTCGGACGGCCGGGCCTTCCTCTTCGGACCGGGGCTGACCGAAACGGACATCCGGCTCTTCGTGACGCTGGTGCGCTTCGACGCGGCCTACCACGGGCTCTTCAAGTGCAACATCCGCCGGCTTGCGGACTATCCCCGGCTTGTCGCCTATCTCGAACGGGTGCTCGACCTGCCGGGCGTGGGGGCGACGGTGAACCTCGGCCACATCAAGCGCGGCTACTACTCGATCCGCACTCTGAACCCGACCGGGATCGTCCCTGCCGGGCCGCACCTGCCCTGGGCCGCCCGGACCGCGTCAGAGGCCTGAAAGGACGCCGGCCATCCGGTCAAGGAAGATGTCGGCGTGCGCGCGGGTGAAGACCAGAGGCGGACGGATCTTCAGGACGTTGCCGGCCTTCGCGGTGGCCGAGATCAGGACCTTCGCCGCGCGGAGCCCGTTTACCACCCGCGCGGCGAGCGCCGCATCGGCCGCGCCGTCGCGGACGATGTCGGCACCGATGAAGAGCCCCGCGCCGCGCACCGCCCCGAGGCAGTCGTGACGGGAGGCAAGGTCGCAAAGGCCGCCGGCCAGATAGGCGCCCGTGTCGCGGGCATTGCCCAGCAGTCCCTCGTCCTCGATCACGTCGAGAACCGCCGAGGCCGTCGCCGCCGCCACAGCATTGCCGCCGAAAGTGTTGAAATACCGCGCCTTCGCCCCGAACGCCGCGACCACCTCGGGCCGGACCACCAGCCCCGCCACGGGATAGCCGTTGCCCATCGGCTTGCCGAGCGAGACCATGTCGGGGACGACGCCGTGGCCAAGAAACCCCCACATCGCGGCACCGGTGCGGCCGAACCCCGGCTGCACCTCGTCGGCGATGAAGATGCCGCCGGCGGCACGGATCGCGGCAACCGCGGGGGCAAGAAAGCCGTTCGGGTCGGCAAAGACCCCGTCAGAGGAGAAGATCGTATCGACGAGGAGCGCGCAGGGCCTGATGCCGTGGCGCAAAAGATCGTCGATGGCCCCCTGCACGGCGGCGGCGAAGCCGCCCGCGACGTCGTCGCCGTAGCGCGCCGCGTCGGGGGCGGGCACGGTGCGGACATGGGGCCCGAGCGGCACGCCCGCGCCGAGCGAGGGCGAGCATTCGGCGACGGCGGCGGTGACGCCGTGATAGGCGTTTTCCGTCACGATGATGCCGCTGCCGCCGGTATGTTCGCGCGCGATCCTGAGGCCGAGGTCATTCGCCTCGGACCCGGTGCAGGTGAACATCACATGCGACAGTTCGGCCGGAAAGGTCGCCAGCAGCCGCTCGGCATAGGCAAGGATGCCCTCGTGCAGGTAGCGCGTGTGGCTCGCGAAGGTGGCCGCCTGCCGCGCCATCGCCTCCACCACACGGGGGTGGCAGTGGCCGACACAGGCGACGTTGTTGTAGGTGTCGAGATAGGCGTCGCCGGCCCGGTCGTAGAGCCAGACGCCCTCCCCCCGGACGAGATGCACGGGCGTCTCGTAGAAGAGCCGGTAGGCCGGGCCGAGAGACTTCGCCCGCCGCGCCACCAGCGCCGTGTCGCCGGGCGGCAGCTCCCCCCGGCCCGCGACATAGGCGTTGGGCATCGCGTCCTTCAGGGTCATGGAGCACCTGTGCGGATGAGGGCCGCGAGACGCGCGCGGGCCGCGCCGCGGTCGAGGGCGGAGAGCGCCTCGAACCCGGCGCGCGAGACGGGCAGGTTTCTGAGGAAATAGCCGGCATGTTCCGGTTGGCGCGCGGCGCGCCAGTTCGAGAGCACGATGGTCGTCACCATGCGCATTGCCACGAGGTCGAGGATGAGCCCCTCCTCGCCGGCAAGCAGCGGCAGGACCGAATGCCAGCCCGCGATCACATCGACCAGCGTGGCGAGCGGTTCGGCCGGGTCGGCGTGGTAGGAGGCCGCGACGGCAAGGTCGCAGACGCGGGCGGTGCGCACCATGTCGCCGAAGTCGAGGATCCCGGTGATCCGCGTCGCCCCCGGGTCGGTCAGGAGGTTGTGCGGGTTGAAGTCGGCGTGGACCACCTGCCATGGCAGGCGGGCCAGCGCCGGCGATATCTCCGCGTCGAAGCGGTCGAGCGCGGTCTCGCAGGTCGCGCGCAGGGCGATATCCGGCACGGAGGCAAGAAGCTGTCGCAACCTGCCCGCGTTGCGGATGTCCCAGATGAGTTCGTGTCCCTCGGCCGCATGGCGGAAGCCTTCAAGGGCCTTGGTGAGGTGCGCCGCCATCGCGCCCACGCTGCGCCGGAGTGCGGGCGTCCGCGGCACGAGATGAAGGGGCGTGCCCTCGACCCACGTCAGGATCCTCACGATGCTGCCGGACGGAAGCGCGATCTCCACCCGACCGTCGCGCGCGGCGATGACGCGCGGCACGGGCAGGTCGGGCGCCGTCCGCGCGATATGCGCCAGCGCCTCGGTCTGGAAATTCGTGACCTCTGCCGGCTCGGCGGCATTGGCGATCTTCAGCACGTAGTTCCGGCCCTCCGCCGTGGTCAGGCGGAAATTCTGGTCGCGTTCCGAGGTGAGCGGGGCCAGCGTGCCCGTCAGGCCGAAATGGTCGCGCGCGAGCGCGCCAGCCTCCGCCGCCGTCAGGCGGGGCTGCTCTGCGGTCATGCGCTGGCCGACCGATGAATGCGACACTTGATGCGACACGGGCAGGTCTCCTCGCGCGCGAGGAAGGCAGGAAACCGGCCGGGATTCAAGGCCCCCGGCCGGTCTTTCCGGTCAGTGCTCGATCGCCTCGGCCGCCCGGCGCAGTTCCTCCTCCGTGCCGGTGGCGCCGTTGAAGAAGGCATTCAGGGCGACCGCCGAGATTGTCGCCAGCAGGATGCCGCTGTCGATCAGGGGATGGATCGCATGGGGCATCCAGAGCTTGAAGTCAGGCGCCACGAGCGGGATCATCCCGAAACCGAGCGAGACGGCCACCACGAAGAGGTTGTGGCGGTTGGCTTGGAAATCGACGCCCGCGGAGAGAATCCGGATCCCGGTGGCGGCAACCATGCCGAACATCACGAGCCCTGCCCCGCCCAGGACCGCCGTCGGCAACGCCTCGACGAGCGCGCCCATCTTCGGCACCAGCCCGAGGACGATCAGGATCAGCCCGCCGGCGACGCAGATGAAGCGGCTCTTGATCCCGGTAACGCCGACGAGGCCGACGTTCTGGCTGAATGACGTGTAGGGGAAGGTGTTGAAGATGCCGCCGATGAGCGTGCCGAGACCGTCGGTCCTGAGGCCGGCCGAAAGCCGTTCGGGTGTGACCCTGCTGCCGGTCATGTCGCCGAGGGCAAGGAACATGCCGGTCGATTCGATCATCACCACGATCATCACCAGCACCATGGTCACGATCATGACCGGGTCGAAGATCGGCGCGCCGAAGTGGAAGGGCGTTATCAGCGCGAACCAGCCGGCTGCGCCCACCTTGTCGAAGTGCATCATGCCGAGAGCCGCGGCAAGGACGCCGCCGACGACGATGCCGAGGAGGACCGCGATATTGGCGACGAAGCCGCGGCCGAACCGGGCGATGAGGAGGATCGCCACGAGGACGATGGCCGAGATCAGGATATTTCCCGGTGCTGCATAGGCCGGGTTGGCCACCGAGGGCGCAATCCCCATCCCCGGCGGTACGGCAGGGATCGTTCCCCCGGACGCCGCCGCAAGCTCGCCCACCTGCTTCAGCCAGTCGGCATGTTCGGGGTTGACCGTCTTCGGCGCGGTCGGACCCGCGGGCAGGCCGAAGATCCAGTTGATGCCGATGCGCATCAACGTGACGCCGATCACGAGGATGATCGTGCCGGTGACCACTGGCGGGAAGAAGCGCAGGAGCTTCGACATCAGCGGCGCGATCAGCATCGCGACGATCCCGGCGGCGATGATCGCGCCGAAGATCATCCGCGCGCCTTCCGTGCCCGGGTTCGCGTTGCCGATGGCGATCATCGGCCCCACCGCGGCGAAGGTGACGCCCATCATCACCGGCAGCCGGATGCCGAACCATTGCGTGACGCCGAGCGACTGGATCAGCGTGACGATGCCGCAGACGAAAAGGTCTGCCGAGATCAGGAAGGCGACGTCCTGCGGTTCGAGCTTCAGCACGCGGCCGATGATGAGCGGCACCGCGATCGCGCCCGCATACATGACGAGGACGTGTTGCAGCCCGAGCGTGAAGAGCTTGGGCGTCGGGAGGATTTCGTCCACGGGATGCGTGGTCACACTCATAAGCTTTCCTTTCCCTCGGGGCCGTTATCGTTCCGCCGTCCCGCGCCGCCCCGTGGGTCGCGGTCCGGTCAGTGCCGGCGTTTCAGGCGGCGCCGGTCCGCACGACCCGCCAGGGCGCGTCGTAGCGATACTCCTCGAGGTTTGCTCCTTCGCCGATCCGGTCCACGACGGCGAAGAGGCCGGGCGCGTGGAGCGGCGTCAGGACGCCGTGCCAGGTGCCGCGCAGGAGGTTGATCCCCTGCGACCCGTCGGTGAGGAAGGCCCGCGGTCGGCCGGGCCACCCGCCCTCGTCGCGCGCCACGATGACCAGGAAGGGATGCGCGGCCATCGGCAGGAAGGCCTGGCTCCCCTCAGGGTGCCGTTCGACGAGGGTGAAGTCGTAGGGAAGCGCGCGCGGCACGGCATCGAAGACCGAGAGGCCGGCGCGTCCGGTCCCGAAATCGAGTCGCGCACGGTCGTGATACCGTCCGCAGAGTCCCTCGTTGATGAGCCGGTCCGGCACGCCGCGCGCTTCGAGGACGTCGCCGAAGGCGGCGAAGGCATCCGCCGTCAACGGTTCGGCCGGGATCGTCCTGCTCATGTCGCCCCGCCGAGGCGCGGCCCCCGGAACCCGAAGGTACTTCGGCAACGCAGAAGACGGGGCGCGCAGATCGCGGTCATCGGCCGAAGGCGCCGGGGCCGCGCAGCTTCGCGTGGCGGTTGACGTCCTTGTAGAGGAGGTAGCGGAAAGGGCCGGGGCCCGCGGCATAGCAGGCCTGCGGGCAGTAGGCGCGGAGCCACATGAAGTCGCCCGCCTCGACCTCGACCCAGTCGCGGTTGAGCTTGTAGGCGGCCTTGCCCTCGAGCACGTAGAGCCCGTGTTCCATCACATGCGTCTCTTCGAAGGGGATGAGACCGCCGGGCTGGAAGGTCACGATGTTGACGTGCATGTCATGGGACAGGTCGTCGGGATCGGCAAAGCGCGTCGTGGCCCAGCGGCCGCCGGTCTCGGGCATGGCCACGGGCTTGATGTCGCGGTCGGAGGTGACGAAGGCCTTCGGAGCGGCAAGGCCCGGCGCGTACTCATAGAGCTTGCGGACCCAGTGGAAACGCGCGGGATGGTCGGTGCCGTTGTGGAGCCGCCAGTCGGTGCCGGGCGGGATATAGGCATAGCCGCCGGGGCCGAGGTCGTGCTCCTGCCCGTCGAGCGAGAGCCATATCTCGCCTTCCGTGACGAAGATCACGCCCTCGGCCACCGGGTCCGGCTCGGGCAGGTCGGAGCCGCCGCCAGGCGCGACCTCCATGACGTACTGGCTGAAGGTCTCGGCAAAGCCCGACATCGGCCGCGCGATGAGCCAGAGGCGGGTGTTCTTCCAGCCGGGAAGGCTGCTTGTCACGATGTCGGAGAAGCAGCCCCTGGGGATGAGGCAATAGGCGTCGGTGAAGACGGCGCGGCCGGTCATCAGCGCGGTTTGCGGCGGCAGCCCGCCGGGGGGGGCGTAGTAGGGGCTCATCTGGGAAGCATGTCCTTGAGACGGAGTTCGGCGATGCGTTCGACCTGCGCGCAGGCTTCGGAGAATTCGGTCTCGTTGTCCTGTTCGAGGCGGCGGCGGAAGGCCGCAAGGATCGCCGCCTTCGCGTTGTCGCGTACCGCGATGATGAAGGGGAAACCGTGGCGCGCAGTATAGGCGTTGTTGAGCTCGGAGAACTCGGTGCGCTCGTCGTCCGTGAGCGCATCGAGCCCGGCGGAGGCCTGTTCCGCGGACGAGGCCGCGGTCAGCCGCCGTGCCATGGCAAGCTTGCCCGCAAGGTCCGGATGCGCGGTCAGAACGCCCAGCCGTTCGGCGCGCGTGGCGGAACGGAAGACACGGGCGAGCGCACCGGCCAGCCCGGTCGCCGTGTCATGCGCGGGGCCAAGCTCCAGCGCCCAGGCGCGTTCGGCGACCCAGGGAGAGTGCTCGAAGACGCCGCCGAAGCGGGCGACGAATTCGGCCTTCTCCATGCGGCTCGGGCGGTCGAAGTCGCGTGGCGGATGGGTGGCGGTCCAGTGCCGGGCGATGTCGATGCGCCGGGGAAACCAGACGCCGTCGTGCCCCCGCGCGTAGTCCAGGAAGCGCTCCAGCCCGGCCATCTTGCCGGGCCGCCCGATCAGGCGGCAATGGAGGCCGACCGACATCATCTTGGCCTGCCCCGCCTGCCCTTCCGCGTAGAGCACGTCGAAGGCGTCCTTGAGATACTGGAAGAACTGCTCGCCCGTTATGTAGCCCGGCGCCGTGGCAAAGCGCATGTCGTTGGCGTCGAGCGTGTAGGGAATGACGAGTTGATGGCGGTCGCCAACCTCCAGCCAGTAGGGCAGGTCGTCGTCGTAGGTATCGGAAATCCAGTCGAAGCCCTGCTCGGCCGTGAGCCGCACGGTGTTGACCGAACAGCGCCCGGTATACCATCCGGTCGGGCGCGTCCCCACGACCTCGGTATGAAGGCGGATCGCCTCGGCGATTTGGCGCCGCTCCTCGGCCTCGGCCATGTCGCGGTGTTCGACCCACTTCAGCCCGTGGGAGGCAATCTCCCACCCTGCCGCCTTCATCGCGGCGACCTGTTCGGGCGCGCGGGCCAGAGCGGTGGCGACACCGTAGACCGTGACGGGAATCCCGAGGCCGGTGAAGAGCCGGTGGAGACGCCAGAACCCCGCACGGGCGCCGTAGTCGTAGATCGACTCCATGTTCCAGTGGCGCTGGCCCGGCCAGGGCTGCGCGCCGGCAATGTCCGAGAGGAACGCCTCGGAGGCCGCGTCGCCATGGAGGATCGAGTTCTCGCCCCCCTCCTCGTAGTTCAGCACGAGCGAGACGGCGACCTTCGCGCCGTCCGGCCAGCCTGCATCGGGAGGGGTCGGGCCGTGGCCGGACATGTCGCGGGGATAGCGGTTCATGAGTACCTTCGAAGTTTGCGACTAGGTTAGTCGCGGTGGCGGACGTTGATTATACGCAAAATCCGAAAAGTCCTGACAGAAACTCGCGGGGTCGCCTTTCTCCCGGATAGCGTCGAAGATGCGGGCACCCGGAAAGGAGGCGCCATGTCAGGCTATCTCACCACCCATGTTCTCGATACGGCGCGGGGCCGGCCGGCCGCGGGGATCAGGATCGCGCTCTATCGGCTGGCAGACGGCGCGCGGCGCGCGATTGCCGAGGCGGTCACCAATTCCGACGGGCGCACCGACGCACCGATCCTTCCCGCCGGGGCCTTCGCACCCGGAACCTACGAGCTTGTGTTCTTCGCCGGCGACTACCTCAGGGCGACCGGCCAGGCAGGAGACGGGCCGCTGTTCCTCGACGAGGTGCCGATCCGCTTCGGAATTGCCGACGGCGCGGCGCACTACCACGTGCCGCTCCTGCTGTCGCCCTACGGCTACTCCACCTACCGCGGCAGTTGAGAGGATTCAGAGGTCGCGGAACCAGGGATCGATCTTCCAGTAGCGCGCCATGTCGCCGGCCGTTACGTGCGGCAGTCCCACCGCCGCCATCGCGCAAAGATCGGCACCGACAAGCGCGGCAAGCCGCCAGCCCTGCGCGGCCCCCTCGCGGGACGGGCTGCCCGGGCCGAACATCTGCTCGATCTCGGTCGCCGCGGCGACGATGGCGAGGATCACCTCGCCTGCCGGCGCCTCCGGCCAGCGGGCGACCATCTCGCGCACGAGCGGACGCCAGCCGTCGGGTGCATCGAGCAGATGCTCGATCGCAAACTGCATCCTGTCCAGATCGCCCGGTGTCCCGGTGACCGCCCCCGCCATCGCCCCGGTCTTCGCCCCAGTCATCGCCCCAGTCATCGCCCGGCCACACGTTCGCCGGCGGCCCCCAGCCGCCGTCATCCGGCCCCTTTCCCGCCGGTTTCGGTGCATGTGTCAACTGCGAAACCGGAAACGGCTCCTTTTTTGACCTTCCGGTCAAACCGGCGCGTTGCAGTTGGCCGGGACAAGCGATAGCCTTCCGTGCGATGATCGCGCGGCGGTTCGGACGGGTAAGACGATGACGGTGACCGACGGGCAAGTCCCATCCAACAGCGCGCGCAACCGCGGCGTGGCGTTGCAGACCGACTGGTTCGAGCAGATCGCCGTGAACACCCCCGCCGCCGAGCGGCGCGCGGCTGCGCTGACGACCCGGCGCACCGTGAAGAAGGAATGGCAGGCGGCCTGGCTCGTCAACGCGGTCCGCTGCATGGACCTGACGACGCTCGCGGGCGACGATACCGAGGATCGCGTGCGCCGGCTCTGCGCCAAGGCCGCGCGGCCTCTGGCCGGTCACATCCTGGCCGGGCTCGGCCTGGACCGCCTGACGACCGGGGCGGTCTGCGTTTATCCGACCATGGTTCCGGCGGCGGTGAAGGCGCTGAAGGGCACCGGCATCCCGGTGGCCTCGGTCGCCACGGGGTTTCCCGCTGGCCTGATGCCGCTCGACCTCCGCCTTGCCGAGATCCGCTACGCCGTCGACCAGGGTGCCGACGAGATCGACATCGTCATCACCCGCGCCCATGTGCTCGACGCCAGATGGTCCGCGCTCTACGACGAAGTGGCCGCGATGCGCGAGGCTTGCGGGTCGGCGCACATGAAGGCGATCCTCGCGACAGGCGATCTCAGGACGCTCAGGAACGTCTACAAGGCCTCGGTGGTGGCGATGCAGGCGGGGGCGGATTTCATCAAGACCTCGACCGGGAAGGAAGGCGTGAACGCGACCCTGCCGGTCAGCCTCGTCATGGTGCGGGCCTTGCGCGACTATGGCGAACGCACCGGCTTCCGCATCGGATTCAAGCCGGCGGGCGGCATGAAGACCGCGAAGGATGCCATCGCGTGGCAGATCCTGATGAAGGAGGAACTGAGCACCGACTGGCTGCGCCCCGACCTTTTCAGGCTCGGCGCCTCGTCGATGCTGGCCGATATCGAGCGCCAGCTCGAACATCACCTGACCGGGCGCTACGCCGCATCCTCGCGTCATGCGATTGCCTGAGGGACCCATGCCGACAGTGACCGAAATCCTCGAGACGATGGACTACGGACCTGCCCCCGAGGCCACGGGCGAGGTCATGGCCTGGCTGAAGGCGCGCGGCAGCTTCGGCCACTATATCGACGGCGCCTTCACCCGGCCGGCGAAGACCTTCGCGACGGCGAACCCCGCGACGGGCGCGCCGCTTGCCGAGGTCGCGCACGGGACGGCGGCCGACGTTGCCGCTGCCGTCAAGGCCGCCCGCGCGGCCCTGCCCGGCTGGTCCCGCCTTCCCGGCCACGAACGCGCGAAATGGCTCTACGCGCTCGCCCGCCATGCCCAGAAGCGCGAACGCTTCCTCGCGGTGCTGGAGACGCTCGACAACGGCAAGCCGATCCGCGAAAGCCGCGACATCGACGTGCCGTTGGTCGCGCGCCACTTCTACCATCACGCGGGCTGGGCCGCGATGCTGGAGGCGGAGTTTCCCGGCGCGAGACCTGTGGGCGTCTGCGGCCAGATCATCCCGTGGAACTTCCCGCTCCTCATGCTCGCGTGGAAGATCGCGCCGGCGCTCGCCGCCGGCAACACGGTCGTCCTCAAGCCGGCGGAGCAGACCCCGCTCACCGCGCTCGCCTTCGCCGAGATCTGCGCCGAGGTCGGCCTGCCGAAGGGCGTCGTCAACATCGTGACGGGCGACGGCGCCACGGGCGCCGCGCTGGTCGGCTCGGAGGTCGACAAGATCGCCTTCACCGGCTCGACCGAGGTTGGCCGTGCCATCCGCAAGGCGACGGCCGGGACGGGCAAGAAGCTCACGCTGGAACTGGGCGGCAAGTCGCCTTTCGTGGTCTTCGCCGATGCCGATCTCGATGCCGCCGTCGAGGGCGTGGTGGACGCGATCTGGTTCAACCAGGGCCAGGTCTGCTGCGCCGGATCGCGCATTCTCGTCGCCGAATCCGTCGCGGGGACGTTCCAGCACCGGCTGTCAGCGCGGCTGGCGAAGCTGCGGGTTGGCGACCCCCTCGACAAGTCGACCGACGTCGGCGCCATCGTCGATGCAACGCAGCTCGCCCGCATCCGCGATCTGGTGGCGCAGGGCGAAGCGCAGGGGGCCGTGCTGCATCAGGCACCCGTTGGGCTTCCGTCGCAGGGCTGCTTCTTCGCCCCAGGCTTTCTCACCAACGTCGCTCCCGCCAACATCGTGTCGGAGGTGGAGATCTTCGGCCCCGTCGCCACGCTCACCACGTTCCGCACACCCGACGAGGCGGTGGAATTGGCCAACAACACCCGCTACGGGCTCGCCGCCTCGATCTGGTCCGAAAACATCAACCTCGCGCTCGACGTCGCCTCGAAGGTCAATGCGGGCGTGGTCTGGATCAACTCCACCAACGTCTTCGACGCGGGTGCCGGGTTCGGCGGCTACCGCGAAAGCGGGTTTGGCCGTGAGGGAGGCCGCGAGGGGATGCGAGAGTACCTCACCACTCCGGCCCCGAAGGCTCTGCCCGAGGCGGAGGCGGGGCGGCTCGATGCCGCGCCGCATCCGGGCCCCGCGTCCAGGGGCCCAGCCGCGGTCGACCGCACCGCCAAGCTCTACATCGGCGGCGCGCAGAAGCGTCCCGATTCGGGCTATTCCTACACCGTCATGGCAAAGGGGCGCGAGATCGGGCTGGCCGCGCTCGGCAACCGCAAGGACATCCGCAACGCCGTGGAGGCGGCGCATGCCGCGAAGGGATGGGGCAAGGCCACTGGTCACAACCGGGCGCAGGTGCTCTATTACCTCGCCGAGAACCTCGCCGCGCGCGAGGCGGAGTTCGTGGCGCGGCTGAAGGCGGCCGGCGTGGCGAAACCCGTCGACGAGGTGGCGCTGTCGATCCGCCGTGCCTTCTTCTACGCGGCGCAGGCCGACAAGTTCGACGGCGCGGTGCATTCCACGAAGTCGTCCCATGTCACCCTCGCCATGCCAGAACCCTTCGGCGTCATGGGGATCGCCTGCCCGGACGCAGCACCGCTTCTGGGCTTTCTCAGCCTCGTCCTGCCGGCCATCGCCATGGGCAACCGCGTGGTAGCAATCCCGGCGGCGTCGATGCCGCTGGCCGCGACCGACCTCTACCAGGTCTTCGACACCTCGGACCTTCCGGGCGGCGTCGTGAACATCGTCACCGGTGCGAAGGACGAACTCGCGAAGGTGCTCGCCCAGCACGACGACGTCGCCGCGCTCTGGTACTGTGGCGGACCGCAGGGCCGCACTTCGGCCGAAACCGAAAGCGCGGGCAACCTGAAGGCCACCTGGACCTTCCCGAACCGCGACTGGCGCGGGGGCGATGGTCAGGGCCGCGAATTCCTGCTACGCGCGACGCAGGTGAAGAACATCTGGGTTCCCTACGGCGAATGACCGACATCCTCTTTCCCCCGCCCGCCCCCGTCCTCGTGCCGATGCGCGATGGTTCGGGCTTCTACCCCGTCAGCCGCATCTTCTGCGTGGGACGCAACTATGCCGACCACGCCAGGGAAATGGGGGGGGAGGTCGACCGCGAGGCGCCCTTCTACTTCACCAAGTCGCCCGCGCATCTCACCCTGTCGGGTGCGACCACGCCCTATCCGCCGGGGACGGAGGACTTCCACCACGAAATGGAGTTCGCCTTCGCGATCGGCGCGGAGGGGTTCCGCGTGGCGGCCGCGCGCGCGGTGGACCTCGTCTTCGGCTACGCCGCCGGGCTCGACATGACCCGGCGCGACCTTCAGGGTGCCGCGAAGGACAAGCGTCGGCCCTGGGACACCGGCAAGGACTTCGAGAACGCTGCCGTGATCGGCCCGCTGACGCGCGCGACCGAGTTCGGCGCACCCGGGCCGCAGGCGATCACGCTTCTCCTGAACGGCGAGCCGGTGCAGCGGTCGCACCTGTCCGAAATGGTCTGGTCGGTGCCCGAGATCGTCGCCCATCTCTCGACGCTCTACCACCTTCGGCCGGGCGACCTCATCTACACCGGCACGCCCGCCGGCGTCGGGCCGGTCGCGCCCGGCGACCGGCTCCATGGCGAAATCGACGGCCTCGCGCCGGTCGATCTGACCATCGCCGCCGCCGATTGAGGACGCTCGGCGCCCCGGTATCGCTGCGGGCCGAAACGCGCTATGATGCCCTGAGATTGAATCGATACCCGCGCCCGCAATTCATCGGCGCAACCTTTCCGAAGTGACACTTCGACGCCCGTTCCGCGCGGGTCCGGTCCGCATTTCCCGACGTGACGAGTTGCCGTCCGGTCCGATCCCATTTCAACCCCAATCCGCTTCAGGAGCCAAATCATGGCCGAACATGACTTCTATGAAGGAATGACGATTTCCATGGCCAGCGTCGAGGGCCTGCCCCCCGGCGCCGCCGACCGGCTTGAGAGCCTCGGCCTGCTCGACGCCCAGCAGTTCGTCGATGCCGCCGCCGACCCGGTCACGGCCGAACGGCTGGCCGCGTATCTGGAGGTCACGCCGGGGCAACTGCGCGAGATCGCACTTGCGGCGGCGGCGCGTCTTCCCGTGACCTTCGAGGAGCGGCGCGAAGCGCTCGAGCCCCTTTCGCTCGGGGCCTTTCCGCCCACGGCGGAGGATGAGGAAAGGAACCTCCTGCCGCGATTAGAGGCGCCGCCGATGGCGGCGGCGCTTCCGGCCTCGGTCAACCATGCCGCCGTGCTCGGCCGGCCCCGCAACCAGGGCGCGCGCGGCACCTGCGTCGCCTTCGCGGTGACCGCGATCCACGAGTTCTTCCTCAAGACGAACGGCAACGCGACGGACCTGTCCGAACAGTTCCTCTACGACGAGACCAAGAAGGTCGACGGCTTTCCCCAGACTTGCGGGACCTGGCAGGTGAAGGCGGCGATCGTGCTGAAATCGCTCGGCCAGTGCAAGGAAAGCACCTGGCGCTACAACAGCGCGCTTCCGTGCAACGGCAACGGGACCCAGCCGGGAAACGCCAAGGCGGACGCGGGAGCGCGGAAGCTGAACCTGCGCACGCTCCCCAAGACCAATGTGAACGCGATCAAGGCGGCGCTTGCGGGCGGGGCGGTCGTGGGCTTCTCCGTGCCGGTCTTCGACAGCTGGTACCAGAACCCCACCTCGCGCCGCGCCGGCCGCATCACGCTGCCGGTCCCGAACGAGGCGTCAAGCGGCGGTCATGCCATGTGTCTCATCGGCTACGAGGATCAGGCCAATGTCCCGGGCGGGGGATTCTTCATCCTGCGCAACAGCTGGTTCGGCCAATGGGGCCAGCAGAGCCCCTATGGGTCGGGAAACGGAGTCATTCCCTACGAATACATCAAGCAGCACAACTGGGAAGCGCTGACCTTCTGACCCCGGCGCGACCGGCCAGGCGCGATTGCCCGCCCTCGCGGATTGCGGCAGGATGAACCCGATCCGAAGGGGAGAGCCGAGCGTGCCCGCAATCCGCCTGCGCAAGATGACCGTCGTCGTCGATGAAATCCACCACGACGGCGGGCCGGATTCGGCGGCGCCCCGGCTCAGGGGTGCCGTCCTCGGCATCGTCTCGAACCCCTTCGCGGGACGTTTCGAACCCGACCTCCAGCCGGCGATGGAGGACCTGAAGCCCCTTGCCGTCACCATGTGCGAGCGTCTCATCGCGGCGCTCGGCGGCAAGGACGGGATCGACGGCTACGGCAAGGGTGCCATCGTCGGCGCGGCAGGAGAACTGAAGCACGGCGCGCCCTGGCATGCGCCGGGCGGCTACGGGATGCGCGCGATTCTTGGCGATCCGAAGGCGATCGTGCCCTCGGCGAAGACGTTGGGCGGCATGGGGGACGCGATCGACCTGCCCGTCGCCCACATCAACGCGGCCTATGTCCGCAGCCATTTCGACACGATGACGGTTTCCGTGCCCGACGGACCGAAACCCGACGAGATCGTCTTCGCGCTCGTCATGGCCAGGGGACCGCGGGTGCATTCCCGCATGGGCGGGCTCGAAGCCTGGCAGGCGAAGGGCGAGGACGGGCTGCGCTGATGCGGGGCCTCCGGGTCGCTCTCCTCGTCGTTCCGGGCGCGGCCCATGCCCATGCCTCCGAACGCGCAGTCCTGCTGACCCTGCCGACGGGCTGGTACCTCATCGGCGCGGCTCTCGTCGTGGCGCTGACGGCAGCGTTGGCGCTCCTCGCCGGCAAGCTCCCGGCATTCGCCGCGCACCGGCTTTTAGACCGCCGCGTGTTCCTGCCGCGCGGGGTGACAAGCTGGATTTGCGCCGCGCTTTTCTGGGGGCTGGTCGCCGTTGGCATCTGGGGCACGCGCGACCCTCTGGAAAACCTCCTGCCGTTGACCGTCTGGACGGTGATCTGGGTGGGGCTGACGCTCGCCTCCGTCCTCCTCGGCAACCTGTGGCGCGATCTGGAGCCCTGGTCGGGTCCGGTGCGGACCATCCGCCGCCTCATCGGCTGGCGGGGGGCCGTCGGTCTCTCGCGCCTCGGCCACCTGCCCGCCACCTTCGGCTACCTCGCCTTCGCCTGGTTCGAGATCGTCTCGCTGTCCCCCGCCGATCCCCTTGTCCTTGCCCGCGCGGCCGCAGCCTACTACGTCCTCATTCTCGCGCTCGGCGTGGCCGAGGGCGAGGACTGGCTGCCGCGGGGCGAATTCCTGACCGCCTATTTCGCGGTCGTGGCGAGGATCGCCCCCTTCTGGGCGGACTATGCGCCGGGCCGCGTGACCGTCATGGCCGGCTGGCCGGGTGCGCAGGTGCTGCGGATGGCCCCGCCCGGTCCTTCGGCGATTGCCTTCGTCACCCTCGTCCTCGCCTCGGTCAGCTTCGACGGGCTGCACGAGACCTTCTGGTGGCTCGTGCGCCTCGGCGTCAACCCTCTGGAGTTTCCCGGCCGCTCGGCCGTCTACGGCGCCAACTCCCTGGCGCTCGTCCTTTTCTGGGGCCTTTCGGCCGCGCTGATCCTCGGGGCGATCCGGCTCGGCCTGCCGAGCGGAGCATTTCGCCGGGCCGTGGGACCGATGATGCTCTCCTTCGTGCCGATTGCAGCCGGCTATCATGTCGCGCACTACCTCGTCGCGCTCCTGACCGACGGCCAGTATGCCATTGCCGCGCTCAACGATCCTTTCGGTGCTGGCCGGTCGCTCCTCGGCCTTCCGGATCACTGGGTCTCCTTCGGTTTTCTCGCCACGCAGTCGGGCGTTCTCGCCGTCTGGACCGCCCAGTTCACGGCAATCGTCGTCGCGCATGTGCTTGCGGTGCTGCTCAGCCTGCGCCTGTCGGGGAATGACGACCACGCCGCCCGTGTTCGCACGCATGTTCCGATGACGCTCCTGATGATCGCCTACACGGTCTTCGGGCTCTGGCTTCTCTCCGCGCCGACCGGCGCATGAGAAAGCAATTGCAATGCGCCCCGACTCGTTGTTCCGTGACCTTGGGCCAATGCCCCCAGAACGCGGATGGCCAGAAAAACCGCGCCGGTTCAACAGCGGAGACGTTTGATGACCAACAAGCTGATCACCCCCACTTCCTCGCGCCGGACGCTCCTGAAGGGGATGGCGGCCGGCGGTGCGCTGCTGGCGACGGGCCTTGGCGCCCGTTTCGCGCAGGCGCAGTCCTCGGCGCCGATCAAGCTCGGCTTCCAGCTGCACCGCACCGGCATCGGCGCCTCCTACGGCCGCTGGTACGAACGCACCGCGACGGCGGCCCTGAAGGTCCTGAACGACGCCGGCGGCATCAACGGGCGGCCGGTGGAGATCGTTTTCGAGGATGACGGCACCGACCCGAAACGCGGCGCCGAGGTCGTCGAGAAACTGACGAGCCAGGCCGGCTGCGACCTGATCTTCGGCACGCTCTTCTCCCACGTCGTCATGGGTTCCGCCCCGCGCGCGGGGGAACTGAAGGTGCCCTATCTCGTCTGCTCCGAAGGCCACCACGTCGCCTCGGGGGCGCTCAACCGCTGGACGCTCCAGCCCGGCATCACCGATGTGAAGAGCCAGGTCCAGTCGATGGCGCCCTGGGTCACGCAGAACCTCGGCAAGAAGGTCACGATGGTATTCCCAGACTACGCCTTCGGCCATGACCACCGCGACTTCTTCACCGCCGCCGTCGCCGCGCAAGGCGGAGAGGTCATCGCGCAGATCGCCATTCCGCCGACCGAGACCTCCTTCACCCGTTACTTCCCGCAGATCCCGGCCGAAACCGAAGTGCTCTACCACGTCATGGTCGGCCCGGCCGTCCTGACCTTCGTGAAGGAGCTCGGTGAGTTCTACGGCACAGGCGCACGGCCGCAGATCTTCGGCTTCATCGACTCGCTCGAAGCCGTGAACATCGCCTCGCCCGGCCTCGAGTTCCTCGAAGGCACGCATTTCTGGGAAGGGCACCCCCGCTACAAGCAGGCGGACGCGTCCGCGGCCGAGACCGCCTACCGCGCCGCCGTGGGCGTCGACGACACCGGCGCCTCGGTCACCGACCCCAACGACATCGCGACCTATGCCCACATGTTCTCGGTCTGGGAGACGCTCTTCGTCATCAAGGACGCGATGACGGCCGCCGGCTACGAGGGCCCCGCCGACCGGCAGAAGGTGGTCGAGGCGATGGAGGCGATGACCGACTTCGCCGAAGGTCCCGAGCATCCGCAGGGACCCAAGGTCTTCAACGGCAAGACCCACCAGGGCTTCGGGCTCCAGTCGATCTCGAAGGTGGAGGGCGGCAAGCTGATCCGCGTCCACCAGACCGCGATGGAGGACGGTTTCTACCCCGACGAGGTCGACTACACGACGATGGCCTTCTGATCGCGAGCGGGCGGGGGCGACCCCGCCCGGCCTGCCCATGAGCTTCGGTCCCTTTCTTCTCCTCGCCCTGATGGAGGGCCTCGTGACCGCGGCGGTGCTTGCGCTGACGGCCTCGGGGCTTTCGCTCGTCTTCGGCATCATGCGCGTGGTGAACGTCGCCCATGGCGCCTTCTTCATGCTGGGCGCGGTCATCGCCTGGTTCGTGTCGGAGTTCGTGCCGGGACCGCCGGCGCTGGACTTCGCGGCGGCGCTGGTCGCCTCCCCCCTCATCGTGGGCGCCATCGCGGCAACGGCCGACACGCTCGTGCTGAAGCGGCTGAACTACGAGCCCGAGGCGACGATCGTGGCCACCATCGGCCTCCTCTACATCCTCGAACAGGCGGCGCTGAGCCTGTTCGGACCCGACGCGCGCCCGGTTCCGGCACCCTTCAGCTTCCGCCTGCAACTGCCCTGGTTCGGCTATTCCGGCTACAAGCTCGCCGTGGTCGTGGCAGCGATCCTTCTCCTCCTCGGCGTCTGGCTGATCCTGAAGCACACCAGGGCGGGGCTCGTCATGCGGGCCACGCAGATCGACCGCGACACGGCGCGGGCCTTCGGGATCAACGTCGACCGGGTCTATGCCGGGGTCTTCGCCATGGGGGCGGGGCTGGCGGCCATCGCCGCGGTGCTGATCGTGCCGATCCAGCAGGCCCACTACCTCATGGGCGGCGACCCGCTGCTCCTCTCCTTCATCGTCGTGATCATCGGCGGCCTCGGCTCGTTGCGCGGCACGCTCGTGGCGGCGCTCCTCATCGGCTTGTCGGACGGCGTCATATCCACCTTCTTCGCACCGACGCTGGCGAAGATCGTCGCCACGCTCGCCGTCGCGCTCGTCCTCGTCTTCCGCCCGCAGGGGCTTTTCGGGAAGCGCGCGTGACCATGGGCCGCGCCCTCTTCCTGCACCTCGGCGTGCTCGCGGCGCTCCTCGCGTTCCACTTCGCGGCGCCCGCCTACCACCACACCAACCTGGCCCGGATCATGGTGCTGGCGATCTACGCGATGGGCTACAACATCGCCTTCGGCTACACCGGCCTTCTCAGCCTCGGCCACGCGCTTCTCTTCGGCGCGGGGCTCTATGGCGCGGGGCTTCTCGTCTACCACGCAGACGCCGGCGCGGCGGGGGCGATGCTCGCCGGCCTTCTCGCAGGGGGCGCGATCGCGCTCGCAGTGGGGCTTCTCGCGCTCAGGACCTCGGGCGTGGCCTTCATGATCGTCACCCTGATGTTCGCGCAGGCCGGGTATCTCACGGTGCTCTACTTCGGCGCCTGGACGCGGGGCGACGAGGGCATCGTCATACCCCGGACCGCACGCGCGATCGGCAGCCTCGACCTCTCGGACGACGGCACCCGCTACCTCGTCGCGCTGACCCTCTTCGCCGTCGCGCTTCTGGCCAATCTCGCGCTCGTGCGCTCCCCCTTCGGCCGCGTGATGGTGGCGATGCGCGAGAACGAGGAGCGGAGCCGGATGCTCGGCTTCAACCCCTTCACGGTGAAGCTCACCGCGCTCACCGTCTCGGGCCTCTACGCAGGGCTTGCCGGTGCGTCCTACGGGCTGATGTTCGGCTATGTCGGCGCCAGCCTTGCCTCGGTCCAGTACTCGATCCTTCCCTTGCTCTACGTCCTGCTCGGCGGCGCGGGCACCGTGCTCGGGCCCTTCCTCGGCGCGCTCGTGATGTTCTATCTGATCGACTATGCCAGTGCCGTCACCGACGCGCACCAGTTCGTCACGGGCGCGGCGCTCGTCCTTCTCATCCTCTTCGCGCCGAAGGGCATCCTCGGCACGCTCCGCGCGCGGGGGGTCCGATGGCTTCCGTGACGCTTATGGAGGCGCGCGGACTCACGCGGCATTTCGGCGGCCTGAAGGCCGTCGACGGCGTGGACTTCACGCTTATGGAAGGCGAGATCCATGCCCTGATCGGCCCGAACGGCGCCGGCAAGACGACCTTCGTCAGCCTCCTTTCCGGTCGCGTCCCGGCGCAGTCCGGCACCATCCTGCTGAGGGGCCGCGACATCACCCGCCTGCCTGCCCATGCCCGGGTCCATGCCGGCATCGCCTATACCTTCCAGATCACCCAGGTCTTCGCGGCGCTTCCGGTCTTCGACAACGTGGCGCTGGCGGTACAAAGCCGGGGCGGCCGGCCGATCGCGACGGAAGCGATGGCCGCGCTGGAGCGCGTCGGGCTGGCCGAACGCGCCGACCAGATCGCCGGCACGCTCAGCTACGGCCACCAGCGTGTGCTTGAGATCGCCATGGGGCTGGCGCTGAAACCGGTCCTTCTCATCCTCGACGAGCCGACGCAGGGCCTGTCGGATGGCGAGATCGCGACCTTCAAGGAGATCGTGCGCGCGGTGGTGCCGAAGACCACGGTGCTGCTCATCGAGCACAACATGGACGTGGTAATGGGGCTTGCGGAGCGGATCACGGTCCTGAACTTCGGCAAGGTGCTCGCCACCGGCACGCCCGAGGCGATCCGCGCCGACCGGGCGGTGCAGGCTGCCTATCTGGGGGGATAGATGCTGATCCTCGACGCCATCGATGCGGGCTATGGCGCGGTGCAGGTGCTGCGCGGCCTCACCCTCTCCGTCGCGCCGGGCGAAGTCCTTTGCGTCATGGGTCGGAACGGGGCGGGCAAGTCCACCATGCTTCGCGCGATCATGGGGCAGGTGCCGGCGACGAAGGGGCGGATCACGCTCGACGGGGCGCGAATCGACGGGCTGCCCGCGCACGAGGTGCCACGCCACGGCATCGGCTACGTGCCGCAGGGACGGCGGCTCTTCGGCGACCTGACCGTGGCCGAGAACATCGAGATCGGGCTGATGACCCGCGGCCGCGACGCCCGCGTGAGGGACACCGTGCTCGACCTCTTTCCCCGGCTGAGGGAGCGCATGGACCAGGTGTCGCGCACTCTCTCGGGGGGCGAACAGCAGATGCTCGCCATCGCCCGCGCGCTCTGCCTCGAACCCAAGGTTCTGCTGCTCGACGAGCCGACCGAGGGGCTGCAACCCTCGATGATCGCGCTCATCCGCGACACGGTGGTGGCGCTGAAGGCGACAGGGGTGGCGACGATCCTCGTGGAACAGCGCGTCGATGCGGCGCTTTCGGTCGGCGACCGCATCGCCTTCATGGTGGCGGGCCAGGTGGCCGAGACGGTTTCCGCAAAGGGTCTTCATCCCCATGCCGCGCATTTCGCCACCTATGTGGGCGTCTGAAGGCGGGTGCCCTGCACCGGGGGGACGCCCTGCAGAATTGCCTTGGCGCGAATCTCTGCGACCTTTACCACTTGATAAAATTATGGGCGCGAAGGCGCCATCCAACAGGGGGCTGAAATGACGAGACTGCTCAGGGCCGGAATCAGCCGGCGTCACCTCATGGCAACCGGTGCGGGCGTGGCGGCGACGGGCCTCGTGGGTCTGCCCATGCGCGCCTTCGCCGCCGATCCGGTCAAGGTCGCCGGCATCTATACCGTGCCGGTCGAGCAGCAGTGGGTGAGCCGCATCCACAAGGCGGCCGAGGCCGCAGTGGCCGCGGGCACGGCCGAATACGTCTACACCGAGAACACCGCGAACACCGACTATCCGCGCGTGATGCGCGAGTATGCCGAACAGGGTTACAAGCTGATCGTCGGCGAGATCTTCGGGGTGGAACAGGAAGCGCGCGAGGTCGTGGACGAGTATCCCGACGTGGCGTTCCTCCTCGGCTCGTCCTTCCCGCCCGACGAAGCGCACCCGAACCTCGCGGTCTTCGACAACTACATCCAGGACGCGAGCTACCTTTCGGGCATCATCGCCGGCGCGATGACCAAGGGCAACATCGGCATGGTCGGCGGCTTCCCGATCCCCGAGGTCAACCGCCTGATGAACGCCTTCATGGCCGGCGCCCGCGAGATGAACCCCGACATCAGGTTCCAGGTCTCTTTCATCGGCTCCTGGTTCGATCCGCCGAAGGCCAAGGAGACCGCCTTCGCAATGATCGACGGCGGCGCCGACCTGCTCTACGCCGAGCGCTTCGGCGTCTCCGACGCGGCAAAGGAACGCGGCGTCCTGGCGATCGGCAACGTGATCGACACGCAGGCCGATTATCCCGACACGGTCGTCGCCTCGGCGCTCTGGCATTTCGAGCCGACGCTGGACGCCGCGCTTGCCAAGGTCGCGGCCGGCGAGTTCAAGGCCGACAACTACGGCGTCTACTCCTACATGAAGGAAGGCGGTTGCTCGCTCGCCCCCCTGGGCACGTTCGAAGGCAAGGTGCCCGAAGCCGCGATGAAACTCGTGGCCGAGCGCGAGGCGGCAATCAAGGACGGCTCCTTCACTGTCGAGATCAACGACGAAGAGCCGAAGTCGTCCTGATGGCACCGGAAACGGGGGCGGAGGTCGTCCTCCGCCTCGACGGCATCACCAAGCGCTTCGGGCCGCTTCTGGCCAATGACGCGATCAGCTTCGGGCTGGGAAAGGGCGAGGTCATCGCCCTACTCGGCGAGAACGGCGCGGGCAAGACCACGCTGATGAACATCCTCTTCGGCCACTACACGGCCGACGAGGGCACGGTCGAGGTCTTCGGCCGGCCGCTGCCCCCCGGCCATCCTCGCGCCGCCCTGGCCGCGGGGGTGGGCATGGTGCACCAGCACTTCACGCTGGCCGACAACATGACGGCGCTGGAGAACATCCTTCTCGGCACCAGGCCGCTTCTTGCGCCGCGGCTCGGCGCGCGCGCCGCACGGGCGAAGGTTGCCCGGCTGTCGCGGGACTTCGGGCTGGCGGTCCATCCCGACGCCCGCGTCGGCGCGCTGTCCGTCGGCGAGAGGCAGAGGGTGGAGATACTTAAGGCACTCTACCGCGACGCTCGCATCCTGATCCTCGACGAACCCACGGCGGTGCTGACGCCGCAGGAGACCTCGGCGCTCTTCGAGACGCTGAGGAAGGCGGTCGCGCAGGGCCTTTCGGTCATCTTCATCTCGCACAAGCTTGGCGAGGTGATGGAGATTTCCTCGCGCGTACTCGTCCTCCGCCACGGGCGGCTGGTCGGCGAAGTGGCGACCGCCGACACCGACCGGCACCGGCTGGCAGAGATGATGGTGGGGGCCGAGATCGCTGCACCCCGGCTTTCGGAAAGGGCGCCAGGCCCGGCGCTCCTGACACTCTCGGAGGTGGACACACCCCGCCGGGGCAACGCGCCCGGGCTGAGAGGCGTGACGCTCGCGCTGCGCGCGGGTCAGATCACCGGCCTCGCCGGAGTGTCCGGCAACGGCCAGACCGCTCTTGCCGCGCTCATCGGCGGGCTCGAGACGCCGGTTCGGGGCAGCATGGAACTGGACGGCGCGCCGCCCGCCGACTGGTCGCCCCGCGCCGCGCTCGCCGCCGCAATCGCCCGCATCCCCGAGGACCGGCACAGGACCGGAACCGTGGCCGACTTCACGCTGACCGAGAATGCCGTGCTCGAGAGCTACGCGGACGCGCCCTTCAGCCGCAGGGGCTGGATGAACTGGCGCGCCGCCGAGGACTTTGCGCGGAGGATCATCGCGACCTACGATGTCCGCTGCCCCGGCCCCGCCGCCCGCATCCGCCTCCTCTCCGGCGGCAACATGCAGAAGCTCATCCTCGGCCGCGCGCTGGAGGCCGAGCCGCGGATCATCCTGGCCAACCAGCCGGTGCGCGGGCTCGACATCGGCGCCGTGACCTTCGTCCAGAACCGCCTGATCGCCGCGCGCGACAAGGGTGCCGCGGTGCTCCTCATTTCGGAAGACCTCGACGAGGTGATGGCGCTTTCTGACGTGATCCACGTCATCTACGAGGGCCGGCTGTCGCCCGCCTTCCCGCGCGGCACGATGACACCTGCCGGGCTTGGCGGCTGGATGGCCGGTCACGGTTTCGGGCCCGAATACACGCGGGGAGGCGCCGATGCGGCTTGAGCCGATCGCCAACCCCTCGCTCGTGCGGAGGGTGGGCCTGCCCGCGGCCGCGTTGGCACTGACGGTCCTCATGGCCTCGCTTCTGGCGCTTCTGGCGGGGGCCAACCCCTTCGCCACGCTCGGCCTGATCGTGAAGGGCGCGGCCGGGTCGAAATTCGCGCTGCTCGAAACGCTCAATCGCGCCACGCCCCTGATCTTCACCGGCCTCGCCGTTGCCGTCGCGTTCCGCGCGAAGCTCTGGAACATCGGGGCCGAGGCGCAGCTTTACGCCGGCGCCATCGTCACCGTGCTGCTGGGCACAGGCGCGCTGCCGTTGCCCTCGGCGCTCCTCCTGCCGGTGATTGCGCTTGCCGCGATGGTCGCGGGCGCGCTCGTCCTTCTCGGACCGGTGCTTCTGAAAACGCGGGCCGGCGTCGACGAAGTTGTCACCACGCTCCTCTTCAACTTCATCATGCTGCTGTTCGTGTCGCTGCTTCTCGAAGGACCGCTGAAGGACCCGATGGGGATGGGCTGGCCGAAGTCGCCCGCGCTGGAGAAGGCCGCGCGCCTGCCCCGGATCGTGGAGGGACTCAGGCTCCACTGGGGTTTCGCGCTGGCCATCCTTTCGGCCCTTGCCGTCTGGGTGATCCAGACCCGCACCACGCTCGGCTACGAAATCCGCGCCGTCGGGCTGAATGCCGAGGCGGCGCGCTTCGCGGGCATTCCGGTAGGCCGCGTGATGATCAAGACTGCGGTCCTCTCCGGCGGGCTCGCGGCACTCGCCGGCTTTTCCGAGGTCGCGGGGCTCAAGGGCAACCTCACGTTGGACCTCTCGCCCGGCTTCGGTTACACCGGGATCATCGTCGCCATGCTCGCGCTTCTGAACCCGCTGGGCGTCGTCCTCTCCGCGATCTTCGTCGCCGGTGTCTTCGTCGGCGCAGACAGCATGAGCCGCGCGGCCGGCGTTCCCACCTACATCGCCGACATCCTGACGGCGACGGCACTCCTGACGATGGTGCTGGCGATCCGCCTCACCCGCACGAAGATCAGGTGGCGCTGATGGACATCCTCGAGATCATCCTCACCGCGAGCTTCTGGGCCGCCGCCGTGCGCATCGCCTCGCCCCTGATCTTCGCCACATTGGGCGAGCTCATCTGCGAACGCGCGGGCGTCCTCAACCTCGGCATCGAGGGTATCATGGTCATCGGCGCCTTCACCGGCTGGATGACCGTCTACCTCGGCTTCGGACTCTGGACGGGCGTTCTGGTGGCGATGCTGGCGGGGATGCTCTTCGGACTGGTCCATGCCACGCTCACGGTGCCCTTCGGGCTTTCCCAGCATGTCGTGGGTCTCGGCGTGACGCTCCTCGCCACCGCAACGGCGGCCTTCGCCTACCGCCTGTCGCTGCCCGAGGTCACGTCGCCACCGAAGATCGTGCCGTTCCAGCCGCTTCCGGTTCCCGGCCTTTCGGAGCTTCCGCTCATCGGCCCCGCATTCTTCGCGCAGACCCCGCTTACCTACCTCGCCTTCGTCCTCATCGCCGTCGTCTCCGTCGTACTCTACCGCACGCCCCTCGGCCTCGCGCTCAGGGCTGCGGGCGAGAATCCGGCCTCGGTCGAGGCGCAGGGCCTTTCCGTCACCGCGATGCGCATGGGCGCGGTCATCGTCGGCTCGGGCCTCATGGCGATCGGCGGCGCGTTCCTGACGATGTCGGCCTTCTCGTCGTTCTTCTTCGAGATGGTGAACGGGCGCGGCTGGATCTGCATCGCGCTGGTCGTCTTCGGCGCCTGGCGGCCGGGCAAGGCCGCGCTTGGCGCACTTCTCTTCGCGGCCTTCGACGCGCTTCAGGTGCGGCTCCAGCAGACGCCGATGGGCGCCTACGTGCCCTATCAGGTGTTCCTGATGGTTCCCTACATCCTCTCCATCCTCGCGCTCGTCCTCATGTCGCGCCGCGCCGAGGTTCCGGCCGCGCTGATGGTCCCGTTCAACAAGGGGGAACGCTGAATGTTCGACCTTCTCGTCAAGGGGGGCACGCTTCCCGACGGCACGGTCTCCGACATCGCCATCCGGGGTGACAGGATCGTGGCGACGGGCCGGGTGGAGGGCGCGGCGCGCGAGGTCATCGACGCGACCGGCGACCTCGTCTCGCCGCCTTTCGTCGACCCGCATTTCCACATGGACGCAACACTCTCCTACGGCATCCCGAGGGTGAACGGGTCCGGCACGCTGCTCGAAGGCATCGCCCTCTGGGGCGAGTTGCGGGAGCTAGCGAGCGTGGAGGACATGGTCGCCCGCGCGCTCACCTACTGCGACTGGGCCGCCTCGATGGGGCTGCTGGCGATCCGCAGCCACGTGGACACGACGCCGGACCATCTGCGCACCGTCGAGGCGATGCTGGAGGTCAGGCGCCGGGTCGCCGGATACATCGACCTCCAGCTCGTGGCCTTTCCGCAGGACGGCCTCTACCGCAGCCGGACGGGACGCGAGAACCTGATCCGTGCGCTCGACATGGGGCTCGATGTCGTCGGCGGCATCCCGCATTTCGAACGCACGATGGCCGACGGCGCGGAGTCCCTGCGCGACCTCTGCCGCATGGCCGCCGACCGCGGTCTCAGGGTCGATGTGCATTGTGACGAAAGCGACGATCCGATGAGCCGGCATGTGGAGACACTGGCAGCGGAGGTGACGCGCCACGGTCTCGGCGCCCGCGCGGCGGGGTCGCACCTGACCTCGATGCATTCGATGGACAACTACTATGTCTCGAAACTCCTGCCGCTGATCGCCGAATCGGGGATGACCGCGATCCCCAATCCCCTGATCAACATCACAATACAGGGACGACACGACAGTTTCCCCAAGCGCCGCGGCCTGACACGGGTCAAGGAGATGCAGGCCCATGGCATCACCGTGGGCTGGGGCCAGGACTGCGTGATGGACCCGTGGTATTCGCTGGGCACCGCAGACATGCTCGACGTGGCCTTCATGGGCCTCCATGTCGCGCAGATGACCCACCCCGAGGAGATGGCGCGCTGCTTTCGCATGGTGACGGAGGACAACGCGAAGATCATGGCCCTTGAGGGCTACGGACTGGGAAAGGGCTGCATCGCCTCGCTCGTCGTGCTGGATGCCGGGAACCCGACCGAGGCGATCCGGCTCCGCCCGGAGCGCCTCGCCGTGGTGTCGAAGGGCAAGATCGTCTCCCGTCGCGCGCGCAATGACGCGCAGCTTGCGTTGCCGGGCCGGCCGGAAGCGGTGCGGCGGCGGATCGAGGGGCGGTAATACATTCGGGAAGGCCGGGGGCAGCCGTTGTCCCGCCTGGCCTTCCGGCTCAGCGTCCCGCCGCAAGCCAGATCGGGCTTGAGAGCATCTCGCGCACCACGCCCGTCTGCCCCTCCACACCCATTCGCGCGAAGAGCTGTTTCGATGTGCTGCGGGCCGTCTCGATCGTCCAGCCGAGATCCGCCGCGGCTTCCGCGAGGCTCATCCCGTCAGCGATCCGGGCCGCGAGCCGGGCTTCGCTGCGGCTGATGCCGAAGGCGGCGGCGATCCGGTCGGGCGGCTCGTTTCCGGCCGGACGCTGCCAGCGGACCCAGGCGACGAGCGCGCGGTCGCCAAGCTGGTCTTCGGCGCGGATCGCGAGGCGGATCGCCGGGTCGCGTGTGGGAACGAGGACGCCCGAGCGCGTGCCGCCTGCCCGGTCATCCCCCGCCTGTGCCGCTGCCAGCGCCCGGCCGAAGGCCTGCGCCATCTCGTCGTCGGTGAAATCGAGCCAACCGTCGGCCCGCAGGCGGAGCCCGGCCCGTGCCGCGAGACCCTCGGCGAGCCCGGGCGACGCGGCACGGACACGGCCCGATGGGCCAAGCAAGAGCCATCCGACCCCGAGGCGCTGCGCCGCCATACGGTCGAATGCCGCGTGCGCCCGTTCGGCACGCAGGAGCCGCCAGCCGGCAAGCGCCCGCGCCACGAACCGGCCGAGGCCGGAGAGGCGGGCACCGTCGACGGCACGGAAGTCGCGGCCCTGCCGTTCGGCCACGAGGACCGCGGAACCGCCCCCCGGCATCGGGCTGCGCAGCCACCTCAGCGGCATCCGGTCGCCCTCGGCGCCCGGCAGGTCGACCTGCGAATAGACCCGGTCCAACCGCATCCGGGCAACCGCGGCAAGGTCCGGCGGGGCGGTGACCCGGCCAACCTGCCAGCGGCCTGAGGCGCGGTCCTGATCGAACGCCACCAGACAAAGGCCGTCGGCCGAGATCGCCGCCGCCAGCCGGTCGAGAAAAGCCGGCCAGAGGTCCTGCGGCCCGGTCTCGCCATGGCCCACATGGCCGGTGGCTGCGGCCAGTAGCGCCTCGATCAGGTCGGACTCCTCCGACATCGCCAAGCCCCCCGAACACATTCCCCCCCCATATGGGGGGTTCTTTTGCTTCTCTGCTGCTTTACGCGGCAGGTCAACCGGATTCACTGAGGCGCCGCATGACCATCAAGACCCTGACCCACCTGCAACGCCTGGAGGCCGAAAGCATCCACATCCTGCGCGAGGTTGTCGCCGAGGCAGAGAAACCCGTGATGCTCTACAGCGTCGGCAAGGACAGCGCCGTGATGCTGCATCTGGCCAAGAAAGCCTTCTACCCGGCGCCGCCCCCCTTCCCGCTCCTCCATGTCGACACGACCTGGAAGTTCCGCGACATGTATGCGCTGCGCGACAGGGCGGCGAAGGCGGCGGGGATGGACCTGATCGTCTATCAGAACCCCGAGGCGCTGGCGAAGGGCATCAACCCGTTCGACCACGGCTCGCTCCACACAGACATGTGGAAGACCGAGGGGCTGAAGCAGGCGCTCGACCAGTACGGCTTCGACGTGGCCTTCGGCGGCGCCCGCCGCGACGAGGAGAAGAGCCGCGCCAAGGAACGCGTCTTTTCCTTCCGCTCCGCCAATCACCGCTGGGATCCGAAGAACCAGCGCCCGGAGCTCTGGCGGCTCTACAACGCCCGCAAGGCGAAGGGAGAGAGCGTCCGGGTCTTTCCGATCTCGAACTGGACCGAACTCGACATCTGGCAATACATCTACCTCGAGGGGATCGAGATCGTGCCGCTCTACTTTGCCGAGCCGCGCCCGACCGTGGTGCGCGACGGGCTGACCCTGATGGTGGATGACGAGCGCTTCCCGCTTCGCGAGGGCGAAACGCCCGAAATGCGCTCGGTGCGCTTCCGCACCCTCGGTTGCTACCCGCTCACCGGCGCGGTGGAGAGCGAGGCGCGGACGCTGCCCGAGGTCATCCAGGAAATGCTCCTGACCACCACCTCGGAACGGCAGGGCCGGGCGATCGACCACGATCAGGCCGCCTCGATGGAGAAGAAGAAGCAGGAAGGCTACTTCTGACCGCTTCTCCGCCTCCGCCACAGCCAGACAGGACCGCCATGACGACCCAGGATCCGATCTACAAGACCGACGCGCTTATCGCCGAGAATATCGAGGCCTATCTCGAGGCGCATCAGCACAAGACCATGCTGCGCTTCATCACCTGTGGCTCCGTCGATGACGGCAAGTCCACGCTGATCGGGCGGTTGCTCTACGACAGCAAGATGATCTTCGAGGATCAGCTTGCCGCGCTGCAGGCCGACAGCCGCAAGATGGGCACGCAGGGCCAGGAGATCGACTTCGCGCTCCTCGTCGACGGGCTCGCCGCGGAACGCGAGCAGGGCATCACCATCGACGTTGCCTACCGCTTCTTCGCCACCGAGAAGCGCAAGTTCATTGTCGCCGACACGCCCGGCCACGAGCAGTACACGCGCAACATGGTCACCGGCGCCTCGACCGCCGATCTCGCCGTGATTCTCATCGACGCCCGCAAGGGTGTGCTGACACAGACCCGGCGGCACAGCTATCTCGTTCATCTCCTCGGCATTCGCCATATCGTCCTGGCGGTGAACAAGATGGACCTCGTCGACTACGACCGGGCCGTGTTCGAGCGCATCCGAGACGACTACGCGGCCTTCGCCCGGAGCATCGGCATCGCGGACTTCACCGCCATCCCGATTTCCGGCTTCAAGGGCGACAACATCACCGGGCCGAGCGCGAACACCCCCTGGTTCGAGGGACCTGCACTGCTGCCGTATCTGGAGACCGTGGAGGTCGAGGATACCCGCGATCAGGCCGGCCCCTTCCGCATGCCGGTGCAATGGGTCAACCGCCCCAGCCTCGATTTCCGCGGCTTCTGCGGCCTCATCGCCAGCGGGCAGGTGCGGCCCGGCGACGCCGTGAGGGTGCTGCCCTCGGGCAAGACATCGAAGATCGCGCGAATCGTCAGCCAGGAGGGCGACCGCGACCTCGCGGTGGCCGGGGAATCGGTGACGCTCACGCTCCAGGACGAAATCGACTGCTCCCGCGGGCAGGTGCTCGTCGCGGCGCAGGCGCCGCTCGAGGTCGCCGACCAGTTCGAGGCGACGATCGTCTGGATGGACGAGGCCGAGATGGTGCCGGGCCGGGCCTACTGGCTGAAGATCGGCACCCAGACGGTTTCGGCCACGATCCACGCGCCCAAGTTCGAGATCAACGTCAACACTCAGGAACATCTGGCCAAGAAGACGCTCGACCTCAACGCGATCGGCGTGGCGGTGGTCACGACCGACCGTCAGATTCCCTTCGCGTCCTATGCCGAGAACCGCGACCTCGGCGGCTTCATCCTCATCGACAAGCACACCAACCATACGGTTGCGGCGGGGATGATCCATTTCGCGCTGCGCCGGGCGCAGAACATCCACTGGCAGGCAACCGACATCGGCCGGGATCATCACGCGGCGATGAAGAACCAGAAGCCGGCGGTGCTGTGGCTGACGGGCCTTTCCGGCTCTGGCAAGTCCACCATCGCCAACATCGTCGAAAGGAAGCTGGCGCGGATGAACCGGCATACCTTCCTCCTCGACGGTGACAACGTCCGCCACGGGCTGAACAAGGATCTCGGCTTCACCGAGGCCGACCGGGTGGAGAACATCCGCCGGGTGGGCGAGGTGGCCAAGCTGATGACCGATGCCGGGCTCATCGTCATTACCGCCTTCATCTCGCCGTTCCGGTCGGAGCGCGAGATGGTGCGCGGCATGATGCAGCCGGGCGAGTTCCTTGAGGTCTTCGTGGACACACCGCTGGAGGTGGCCGAGGGCCGCGACGTCAAAGGACTCTACGCCAAGGCGCGGGCCGGTCAGCTGAAGAACTTCACCGGCATCGATTCACCCTACGAGGCCCCCGAGGCGCCCGAGATCCGCATCGACACGACCGAGACGAGTGCCGATGAGGCCGCGGACCTGATCATCGCGCGCCTGATCCCCTGAACTGGTGGAACCGGCCGGCGCCCTTCCGGGGCCGGCCGCCCCGGGGTTCAGTTGCCAAGGATCGCGGGAAGGCGAAGCCCGTGGTCCTTCGCACACCGGATGGCGGTGTCGTATCCGGCATCGGCATGGCGCCAGACGCCGCTGGCCGGATCGTTCCACAAGACCCGCTCCAGCCGCCTCGCGGCCTCGGGCGTGCCGTCGGCGACGATCACGACGCCGGCATGCTGGGAGAACCCCATCCCGACGCCGCCGCCATGGTGCAGGCTGACCCAGGTGGCGCCGGAGGCGGTGTTGACCAGCGCATTGAGAAGCGGCCAGTCGGAAACCGCGTCCGAGCCGTCCTTCATCGCCTCGGTTTCCCGGTTCGGGCTCGCGACGGAGCCCGAGTCCAGATGGTCCCGCCCGATCACGATCGGGGCCTTCAGTTCCCCCGATGCGACCATCTCGTTGAACATCAGCCCCGCCCGGTGCCGGTCGCCGAGACCGATCCAGCAGATGCGGGCCGGCAGGCCCTGGAAGGCGATCCGTTCTCCCGCCATGTCGAGCCAGCGGTGCAGATGGGCGTTTTCGGGGAAGAGCCGCTTCATCGCCGTATCGGTCCGGCGGATGTCGTCCGGGTCGCCCGAGAGCGCGCACCAGCGGAAGGGGCCGATCCCCTTGCAGAAGAGCGGCCGGATATAGGCGGGCACGAAGCCCGGGAAGGCGAAGGCGTTCTCGAAGCCTTCCTCCTTCGCGACCTGGCGGATGTTGTTGCCGTAGTCGAGCGTGGGCACGCCCGCGTTCCAGAAACCCACCATCGCTTCGACATGCGCCCGCATCGAGGCCCGCGCCGCCGTCTCGACCGCCTTGGGGTCGGTCTCCTGCTTCGCGCGCCACTCGGCCACCGTCCAGCCCGCCGGGCAGTAGCCATGCAGCGGATCGTGCGCCGAGGTCTGGTCTGTGACGATGTCGGGCCGCGGGCCCCCGGCCTGCATCCGCGCGAGAAGCGCGGGGAAGATCTCGGCCGCGTTGCCCAAGAGCCCGACCGACTTCGCCTCGCCCTCCGCCGTCCACTCCGCAATCAGCGCCAGCGCCTCGTCCAGCGTCTTGGCCTTGGCGTCGAGGTAGCGGGTGCGGATGCGGAAATCGATCCGCGTCTCATCCACCTCGACGGCAAGGCAGCAGGCCCCGGCCATGACCGCGGCGAGGGGCTGCGCGCCCCCCATGCCGCCAAGGCCCCCGGTCAGGATCCAGCGGCCCTTCAAGTCGCCGCCGTAGTGCTGACGCCCGGCCTCGGCGAAGGTCTCGTAGGTGCCCTGCACGATTCCTTGCGTGCCGATGTAGATCCAGCTTCCAGCCGTCATCTGGCCGTACATCATCAGCCCCTTGCGGTCCAACTCGTTGAAATGCGCCCAGGTCGCCCAGTGGGGGACAAGGTTCGAATTGGCGATCAGCACGCGCGGGGCGTCGGCATGGGTGCGGATGACCGCGACCGGGCGGCCGGACTGCACCACCAGCGTCTCGTCGGCCTCCAGGTCCTTGAGCGTGGCGACGATCCGGTCGAAATCCTCCCAGGTGCGCGCCGCCCGGCCGATGCCGCCATAGACGACGAGCTCGTGCGGGTTCTCGGCCACGTCGGGGTGCAGGTTGTTCATCAGCATCCGCATCGCGGCCTCGGTCTGCCAGCTCTTCGCGGTCCGATCGGGGCCGGTCGGCGGATAGATGTCGCGCAGGTTGTGGCGAGGGTCGGTCATGGGCGTGCGTCCTTCGGTAGCTCGGCCGCGGCGTCGGCGACCGCGTCAAGAATATGCTTCAGCCAGCGGCGGAGCCGGTCGGCCTTGCGCGTGTCGTAGCTCCAGGGCGGAGCCTCTTCCGTGAGATAGGCGGACTGCGCGATCTCCATCTGGATCGCATGGACCCCGGTTTCCGGCCGGCCGTAGTGGCGGGTTGTCCAGCCGCCCCTGAACCGGCCGTTGAGGACGCTGGAATAGGGCGAGGAGGCGGCGCACCCGACCGCCGCGGCCTCGATCTCCGGCGCGCAGGTGCGGCCGCCGTCGGTGCCGATGTTGAGCGCCGGCAGGACGCCCTCGAAGAGGAACGGAATCTCCGACCGGATCGAGTGGCAGTCCCAGAGAACCGCGAAGCCGTGCCGGGCGCGCACCCGCGCCAGTTCCGCGGCAAGCGCTGCGTGATAGGGCGCGTGGAAGGCGGCGCGGCGCGCCTCGACCTCCTCGGCGGAGGGCTCCTGCCCCTCGGCCCAGATGGCGCGACCGTCGAAGTCCGTCAGTGGCACGAGGCCAGTGGTGTTCTGCCCCGGATAGAGCGAGCCGCCCGAAGGGTCGCGGTTGGCATCGATGGCGTAGCGGTGGAAGGTCGCCCGAACCACCGTCGCGCCGGGCGCGAGCCCGTCATAGAGCCGGCCGATGTGCCAGTCCGTGTCCGCCAGCGCCCGGCCGGTCCGGTTCAGCCGCGCCGCGATATCCTCGGGCAGCCTGGTCCCGCCATGGGGCTGGCCGAGGACGAGGGCGCCGTCGCCGCGGATCACTTCCACCGGTGTCATCGGCGAAGGTCCGGAAGCGCGAGCCCTGCAGCATTGGCAACCGTGCCGTCGGCGACGAGCCTGGCCGCCGTCTCGAGGTCGGGGGCAAGGTAGCGGTCCGCTCCGATCGGCGCGACCTCCTGCCGCAACCGGGCCAGCACCTTTTGCAGCGGCTTCGAGGTGGCAAGGGGGGCGCGGAACTCCACCCCCTGCGCGGCGCAGAGAAGCTCCACCCCGAGGATGCGGTTGAGGTTCCCGACCATCTGCCCCAGCCGTCGCGCGCCGTGGGCGGCCATGCTGACATGATCCTCCTGGTTGGCCGAGGTCGGCGTGGAATCGGTCACGCAGGGATTGGCGAGGTGCTTGTTCTCGCTCATCAGCGCCGCCGTCGTCACCTCGGCGATCATCAGGCCGGAGTTGAGGCCGGGGGCGGGCGTCAGGAACGGCGGAAGGTCGTGGCTGAGGGTCGGATCGACCATCAGCGCCACCCGGCGCTGGGCGATGGCGCCGATCTCGGCCACGGCGAGCGCGATCATGTCCGCCGCGAATCCCACGGGCTCGGCATGGAAGTTGCCGCCCGAGACAATCCGGCCATTCGACAGGACGAGCGGATTGTCGGTCGCCGCGTTCGCCTCGACCTCCAGCGTTCCTGCGGCCATGCGCAGCATGTCCATCGCGGCCCCCGTCACCTGCGGCTGGCAGCGGATGCAATAGGGGTCCTGCACCCGCGTGTCGCCCTCGCGATGGCTTTCGCGGATCGCCGAGCCATCGAGCAGCGCGCGCATGGCGGTGGCGGCCTCGATCTGGCCCGCATGGCCGCGCAGGCTGTGGATCTCGGGCTGGAGGGGTGCTGTCGATCCCATGATCGCATCGGTGGACATGGCCGAGATCACCAGCGCCGATCGCGCCGCGTGCCAGGCGCCGAAAAGCCCTGCGAGCGCGAAAGCGGTCGAGAACTGCGTGCCATTGATGAACGCGAGACCCTCCTTCGGGCCAAGCGGCACCGGGGCGAGCCCCGCGGCCGCGAGCGCCTCGCCCCCCGGCAGGATGCGGCCGCCGTATTCGGCAAAGCCCGCGCCGATCATCACGGCGGTCATGTGCGCCAGGGGCGCAAGGTCGCCGCTCGCGCCCACGGACCCTTGCGCGGGCACCACCGGCGTCACCGCGCCCGCCAGCATCGCTTCGAGAAGCTCGATCAGTTCCCAGCGCACACCCGAGGCGCCGCGGCCGAGGCTGAGCAGTTTCAGCGTCATCATCAGCCGTGTCGTGTTCGCCGGGATCGGCTCGCCCACGCCACAGCAATGCGACAGGATCAGGTTTTCCTGGAGCTTCGCCGTGTCCTTGGGCGCGATCTTCAGGTGGGCGAGCTTGCCGAAGCCGGTGTTCACTCCATAGACCGCCGCGGAGCCGGCGGCGGCTTCGGCCACCCGGGCGGCGGCGGCCTCGACCCCGGCACGGGCCGAAGGGGCGAGCCGGGCGGGAGCGCCGCCGCGCCAGATCCGCTCGAGTTGGGAAAGCGCGGTGGCGCCGGGGACGAGGGTTTCAGGCGTCAAGGCGGCCTCCGAACATGCGGGTGTGAAGGGGCGTGGCGCCGATCCGGTAGGAAAGCTCGGCCGGATGCGCCGCGTCCCAGACGGCGAGGTCGGCGCGCAGGCCCGGAGCGATGCGGCCGCGATCGGCCAGCCCGAGCGCGGCGGCGGCATGGCGGGTGACGCCCGCCAGCGCCTCCTCCGGCGTCAGACGGAAGAAGGTGCAGGCCATGTTCATCGCAAGCGTGAGCGAGGTCATCGGCGCGGTGCCGGGGTTCATGTCGGTGGCCACGGCCATCGGCACCCCGTGCCGTCGCAGAAGGTCGATCGGCGGCAGTTTCGTCTCGCGAAGCGTGTAGAAGGCAGCAGGCAGGATGACAGCGACGGTGCCGGCGGCGGCCATTGCCGCGATGCCCTCCTCGTCCAGATACTCGAGATGGTCGGCCGACAGCGCCCCGTATCTGGCCGCGAGTGCCGCGCCGCCGAGGTTCGAGAGCTGTTCGGCGTGAAGCTTGACCGGCAGGCAGAGCGCCCGGGCAGCGTCGAAGACCCGGCCGATCTGCTCAGGTGAAAAGGCGATGCCCTCGCAGAAGCCGTCCACCGCATCGGCGAGCCCCTCGGCATGGGCGGCGTGCAGGGCGGGGATGCAGACCTCATCGAGGTAAGCATCGGCGCGGCCGGCGTATTCGGGCGGGACCGCATGGGCGGCGAGCAGGCTCGTGACCACCCCGACCGGGCGCTGCCGGCCGAGCGCGCGGGCGGTGCGCAGCATCTTCAGCTCGTCCGCGACGGTGAGGCCGTAGCCCGACTTCACCTCAAGCGTGGTCACCCCCTCGGCCAGCATCCGGTCGAGCCGTGCCAGCGCACTCTCCTCCAGCTCGGACTGGCTCGCCGCACGCGTGGCGCGGACGGTCGAGACGATCCCGCCGCCGGCGCGCGCCACATCTTCGTAGCTCGCACCCTCTAGCCGCATCTCGAATTCGCGCGCGCGGTCGCCGGCGTGGACGAGATGAGTATGGCAGTCGATCAGCCCCGGCGTGACCAGGCGACCGCCGAGGTCGACCTGCTCCCCCTTCGCCGCTGGAAGGTCAGCCCGCGGTCCGGCCCATTGGATGCGCTCGCCCGAGACAATCACGGCGCCATCGGGGATCAGCCCCGCGCCCTCGGTCATGGTCGCCAGCACCGCATTGAGGAGAATCATCGGTAGCGCCTTGTATCGTCTGCGATGTCGTGTATTATGTCTGCACATATTATCCTGTCAAGACGGGTTCCCCGATGCAACGGATCTGGGCGCGTGAAGCGCTACTTCCCGAAGGCTGGCGCGACAGCGTCCTGATCGAGATCGCACCCGGCGGACGCGTCGGCGCGGTAGGACCCGACACCGCGCCGACCACGGATTGCCTGCGGGTCGGCGTCCTCGTTCCCGCCCCGGCCAACTGCCATTCTCATGCGTTCCAGCGCGCGATGGCCGGGCTGACGGAACAACGCGGGGCCGAACCGTCCGACACCTTCTGGACCTGGCGGCAGCGGATGTTCGCCTTTCTCGAACGGATCATGCCGGAGCAGGTGGAGGCCATCGCCGCGCAGGTGCAGATGGAGATGCTCGAGGCGGGCTTCGCCACCAATGTCGAGTTCCACTACTTGCACCATCGGCCGGACGGCGGCCCCTATGCCGATCCGGCCGAGATGTCGGCCCGCATCGCCGCCGCCGCCGCAACCACCGGGATCGGGCTGACGCTGCTGCCGGTGCACTACCAGTTCGGCGGGCTCGACCGCCGCCCGCTTGGCGCCGGCCAGCGGCGCTTCGGCACCGATCCCGACCGCTTCGCCCGGCTCGTGGAGGGGGCGGAGCGGGCGCTCGGCGTCCTGCCCGCCGACACCGTTCTCGGCATTGCGCCGCATTCCCTGCGCGCGGTGGCGCCGGAGACGCTCGCCATGCTCGCGGCGCTGAGGCCCGGCGCGCCGGTGCACATGCACCTCGCCGAGACGCCGGGCGAGGTGGCGGAGGTCATGGCCGCACTCGGCCGCCGGCCGGTCGAATGGATGATGGAGAACGTCGCGCTCTCGTCGCGCTGGTGCCTGATCCACCTCACCCAGATGCTTCCGGCGGAGACCCGGGCGCTGGCCCGTACCGGCGCGGTCGCGGGACTCTGCCCGTTGACGGAGGCGAGCCTTGGCGACGGCATCTTCGACGGCGTCACCTGGTGCGACGAGAACGGCGCGATCGCACTCGGCTCCGACAGCAACATCCGCATCTCGCTGGCCGAGGAACTGCGTCAACTCGATACCAGCCAGCGCCTGCGCGATCACAGCCGCGCGGCGCTGGCGACGGCCGCGCGGTCAACGGGGCGGCGGCTGCTGGAAGATGTCGCGACGGGCGGTGCCACGGCATCGGGCCGCGGCCGCGGCCGGATCGAGCCCGGGGCCTGGGCCGATCTCCTCGCGCTCGACACGACCCATGTCGACCTCGAGGGGCTGCGGGGCGACACCCTCCTCGACAGTTTTGCCTTCGCGGGCGACAGCGGCATGGTCGCGGAAGTCTGGGCGGCCGGACGTCACTTGGTTCGGGGCGGGCGCCACATCCGCCGCGACGAAATCACGGCAGCCTATCGCACCGCGGTGCGGGGCCTCAGGGAAAGCACCTGAAAATCAGTACCGCGTGGTCATCCGGTGCCCTGGCCGGTGGACCAGACGCACATAAGTCACTGTCTCGCCGTTCCACCGGGTGAGCCGCTCGGTCGTCAGGAGTGGATCGCCGATCCCACAATCGAGATGGGCGGCAAGCGCCGCGTCCGCCGCAGTGGCAGAGATGCTGATCTCGACGGCGGAGAAGGGAATCTGCGATACCAGCCACTCTGTCGGGCCGCTCGCGGAGAAATCCGCCGTCCGCGCCTGCGGCAGGAGGCCGAGGTTGATCCAGCGATCCTCGTGCTGCCAGGGCGCGCCATCGGCGAAATGCAGGCAGACCAGGTGCCGTACCGGATCGCCGGGTGCGAGCGCGAGCCGCGCCCGCAGCCACTCGGGCGCCTCGATCACCTCCGACCGCACGAGGGCGTAGCGGTAGCTGCGGCCCTGTCCCTCCACCTCGCGCCGGACGACCGGGATGTCGAACCGCGCCTGCCGCAGGGGGGACGACCGGACCCTTGAGCCCGACTTTCGCTTGCGCTCGATGATCCCGTCCTCGGCGAGTTCGCGCATGGCGCGGTTCACCGTGGCGCGGGCCGAGCCATAGGTTTCGGCCAGTTCCAGTTCGCCCGGAATGAGGCTACCCGGCTTCCATTCACCCCGGGTGATCCTGCCCAGGATGTCCGCCTTTATGTCGCGGTAGGTCACCACTCCCACCTGCCCCTTGTTCCCTGCCGGGCCGCCGGCCATTGCCAAGTCCAAGAATAAATCTTGGACATATCTGACCTTAAGTCCAGTCAAAAGACACCTGCCATGCAGCGTGCGTTTGCGGACAATTCGCGCTATCGCGGCACTGCCGGACAGGGCCGGCGAAAGGCTGTCTTAACCATCCGGAGGAAAAGATCGTCAACGGTTCAAGGCGCGGGGGGCGCGATGCTGTCCTGGTCGGCGACGGCAGTCATGTTCGGGAACGGAGGCACCCTTCCCCTTGCCATAACCGGGCTGGAAAGCTCGGTCGAGAACGGTCGCACCCATCTTTCTGCGGTTTCGGCAAACGGCGGGGCGATCCTTCGTTTCGAGATCGGGGCGGGTGGCACACTCGTTTCCCAAGGCTCCGTGCCGCTGCCCATGGGGCAGATCGTCGCCGAGGGACTGGTGGAGGTCGAAGTCGGCGGAACGTCCTACTTCGCTGCGCTCGCGCCGCTTACGTCCGCCATGCCGGACCTGACCCTTCTCGATCCGGCGGGTACTGGCAGCCTCGTGCTCGCCGATGCCGGCATGCGGATCACCTCGGTCGCGACGGCCGATTTCGGCGGGACAAGCTTCCTGTTCGTCGCCCATGCCGATGGCGGCGCAGTCGATACCTATGTCCGCACCGACTCCGGCGAGTTCGCCATCGCCGTCCGCACCGCCGCGGCGACCGGCGGCGGGACGTATCCCGGCACGCTTGTGGTGGCGTGGGCGGGCGGCACGCCCTACGTCATCACCACCTCGGCGGCAGACGACGCCATTCGGTCGAACCGGATCCAGGCGGACGGAACGCTCGCCGAGATCGACCGCGACGGCGCGCCGAGCGGGCTTGGAATTGATGCCCCATCCGCGACCTGCTGGACCACGCTTGACGGTGACACCTACATCTTGCAGGCGGGTGCCGGCAGTTCCTCGCTGAGTGTGCTCAGGCTCGAGACGGACGGGCGGCTCACGCCGACCGACCACATCGTGGACAACCTCGCCACCAGGTTCCAGTCGGTCACGGCCCTCGCCACAGTCGAGGACGGAACACGCCGCTACGCGATCGCCGGCGGTGCCGACGGCGGACTAAGTGTCTTTGCCCTCCTGCCCGGAGGGCGTCTCTATCACCTCGGGGCGATCGCCGACACCGCGTCCTTGACCCTCGCCGCAGTGAGCGTGGTCGCGGCCGCAATGTCCGGAGGCCAGATCCAGGTTTTCGCTGCAGGCGGCCGCGAGGCCGGCTTTACCCACCTCAGCATGGCGCCCGGGATCACCGGCAGCATCGTCGGCGGCACGGCTGCCGGTGAGACGGTCTCGGGCACCTCCGGCTCCGACATCCTTCGCGACGGTGCCGGCTCGGACGTGCTGATCGGCGGGGCCGGGGCCGATGTCTTCGTCCTCGACTACGACGGTTCGGCCGACACGATCGCGGATTTCGACCCCACGATGGACCTGCTCGACCTCTCCGGCTGGACGCTGTTGCGCAGCGCCGACCAGCTTGACGTCACTCCGACGAACTCCGGCGCCATGATCGGCTATCGCGGCGAGGTCCTGCATGTCCGCTCCACGCAGGGCAGCCCGCTCACCGCCGCCGACTTCGCCCGCATCGGCGTGACCAACCTCGACCGGATCCTCTCCGGATTCGTCGATGGTGCAGAAGTGGAGGGGACCGCCTCTGGAGATCGTCTGACTGGCACGGGGGCGAAGGACAGGCTCGTCGGTTACGACGGAAACGACACGCTCGACGGCGCCGGCGGGGCCGACACGCTCGTCGGCGGCACCGGACTCGACTGCGCGGATTTCTCCTGGGCCACGACTCCCTTGACGGTCAATCTCGCCGACCCCACCCTCAATGCCGGCGAGGCTCTCGACGTCATATTCGAAAGTGTCGAGGGAGTGTTCGCCGGCAGCGGCGACGACAGCGTGACGGGGAACGCGGCGAACAACGACCTGCGCGGCGGGGGCGGCAACGACAGCCTGCTGGGCGGGTCCGGCAACGACACTCTGAACGGCGGGTCGGGGGGCGACGTGCTGGACGGGGGCAGCGGAACCGACACGGTATCCTACGAGGGCTCGACCGGGTCGCTGCGGGTCGACCTGATGTTTGCCGGCATCAACACCAACGTGGCGGCCGGCGACAGCTATGTCTCGATCGAGAACCTGATCGGCAGCCAGGGCTTCGACAACCTGCGCGGCACGACCGGCGCCAACCGGATCGAGGGCATGGCGAACGTGGACTACGTCTTCGGCCGCGCCGGCAACGACACGCTGGTGGGCGGTGTCGGCGACGACGTGCTCTTCGGCGGGGTGGGGGCAGATGTGCTCGACGGCGGGGCCAACCGCGACCGGGCGCAGTATTCCGAGAGCCTGGCCGCACTCCTCGTCGACCTGATGAACCCCGGCCTCAATACCGGCGAGGCGGCGGGCGACAGCTACGTCTCGATCGAGGACCTGGCGGGAAGCCGGTTCGACGACACGCTCTCCGGCGATCTCGGCGACAACCGGCTCTTCGGGCGCGAGGGCGCCGACCGGCTCTACGGCCGCGCCGGCAACGACTATCTCAACGGCGGCGCCAACAACGACCGGCTCGACGGCGGCCTCGGCGACGACACGCTGCGGGGCGGGCAGAACGCCGATACCTTCGTCTTCGACGCCGGCGCCGACCGGGTGGAGGATTTCACCGCCGTCCAGAACGACCGCATCGCGATCGACAAGGCGCTCATCGGCGGCAGCGTGCTGACCGGGGCCGAGATCGTCGCCAGCTACGCCTCGGTCATCGGCGGCATGGTCGTCTTCGACTTCGGCTCGGGCAATACCCTCACCCTCGAAACCCTCGCCTCCACCGCAGGCCTCGACGCATACGTCTTCGCGTTCTGAGAGGGCAGGGTCAGACCGGGATTCCCAGGCGTCC
>NZ_JAYRTX010000002.1:68296-94127 GCF_041919395.1 Albidovulum sp. | reverse complement strand
CATACGCCTTGAACTCGCCGAAATACTTCGTGATCGCAGCCGTCAGCGTCGTCTTGCCGTGGTCAACGTGGCCGATCGTCCCCACGTTCACGTGCGGTTTCGTCCGTTCAAACTTTGCCTTTGCCATCTCGCGGGCGCCTCATGCTCTGGGGGGGCCGGAATGCCCCAAGTCAACATCGCGCGCTGCCTATCGGCTGGAGGGGCAAAAATCAAGCGTCAGTTGGACGGTTCGGGTACCGGTGCGGCCGCCGCCGCCGAGGAGGGCTTGATGGCCGCGACCTCGGCCCCGGACTGGGGCGGCAGCTTGGCCCGCGCGGCCACGGCCTCGGGAGTGAACCAGGCCTTGTTCTCGACAAGCCAGGCATTGATCTGCCGCGCGGCATTGGTGCTGAGCGTCGCCATCTGCTCTTCCCGCGTCTTGGTCAGACCGGAACCGACGACGGTGTCGCCGGTGAGACCCTCGAAGACGGTGAACTGCTTCGGCGCGGCGTTGACGGCGCGCCGGGCGGCGTCATCCCAGACGTTGACGGTAATGGCGAGCACCGATTTCGGGCTCAGCACCACCGGCACGCCGGGCACGGCGAGCGCGTAGGCATCGACACCGACGCCGATGTGATAGAGCTTCTCGCCCTGGTAACGCGCGAGCCTTTCGCCGATCGCCGACTTCAGCGCGCCTTCCCATTCTTCGGCGGTGGCCTTGCGCGAGGGGCCGACGGCCTGGGCATTCTTCGCCACCACGACATTGTAGCCGAGCGCGAAGTCGCCGAAGTCCTCCGGCGGCGCGTTCGGGTCCTCCGCGGCACAGGCGGACAGCAGGCTGAGGGCGAGGATGGCGAAGAGGCGGGCAAGGCGCATGGGATCCCCCGGTTCGGGCTCGCCCCCGCCATAGCCGAGCGCGCGGGCCGCGGCAATGGCGACGGCCTTGGCAGCACGGCCTTGGCGACGGACGGCCACCCGCTATATTCGGGAACAGACGGAGTGCGCGATGGACATGCCCGCCCCCTCATCCCAGCCGGTGCAGGTGCCGCTCGCGACGCGGCCCATGGGGGTCATGGACAGCTTCCGCACCGGGCGGCGGAACCTCCTCGAACTCATCCCCGAGATCGCCACCCGTCAGCCCATGGTCTCGGGACGCACGGTGAAGCGCTGGCACATGGTGATGGACCCGGCCGCCAACCGCCGCATCCTGAAGGACCGGCTGGAGGACTATCCGAAGTCCGACGTGACGAAGATGATCCTGCGCCCCGCGATCGGCGAAAGTCTCTTCATCGCGGAAGGCGCGCACTGGCACTGGCAGCGCCGCGCGGCGGCGCCGGCATTTTCCGTCCGCAACGTCCAGGCGCTCGCCCCGGTGATGACTGCCGCGGCGGAGCGCGCCGCCGAACGGGTCGCCGCACGGCGGGGCCGCGCGGCCAACCTCTTCGACGAGATGGTCGCCACGACCTTCGCCGTGATCTCCGACGTCACCTTCTCGGGCGGCAAGGCCTTCGACCGGACCGCGGTGCACGGTGCGATCGATGCCTACATCGCCTCCACCGCGCGGATCTCGCTTCTCGACATCGTCGGCGCGCCGGCCTGGGTGCCACGTCCGGGACGTCTACTCTCCGGCCCGGCGATGCGGTCGATGAAGGCGATGGCCGACCAGGCGATCACCGAGCGTCGCGCGGCGGGACATGCCGGTGTCCCCGACCTTCTCGACCTCCTCCTCGACGGCGAGGACCCCGAGACCGGGCGACGCATGACGACGGCCGAACTCCGGGACAACCTCCTCACCTTCATCGTCGCGGGGCACGAGACCACGGCCCTGACGCTGGCCTGGGCGCTTTACCTCGCGGCCTTCGACCAGGGTGTGCAGGACCGCGCACGGGCCGAGGCGCGGGGCGTACTCGGCGACCGCGCTGCCACCGTCGCGGATCTGCCCGCACTGCCCTACATCCGTCAGATCGTGGACGAGGCGCTGAGGCTCTATCCCCCCGCCGCCTTCCTCTCGCGCACGGCGCGCGCGCCAGACACCCTCTGCGGGCGCGAGGTCCGGCCCGGCGACACGGTGATGCTGCCGATCTACGCGCTTCACCGCAACCACCTCCTCTGGCCCGACCCGCACCGCTTCGACCCCGACCGCTTCGCCGATCCGAAGGCCGTCGACCGCTTCGCCTACCTGCCGTTCGGCGGCGGTCCCCGCATCTGCATCGGCGCCTCCTTCGCGCTGCAGGAGGCGGTGATCGTCCTGGCGACGCTCCTCGCCCGGCTTCGCTTCACACCCGTGCCCGGACGGGAACCGCAGCCCGTCCTCATCCTCACGCTGAGGCCCGAGGGCGGGGTCTGGCTGAATGTCGCCGAGGCTTGAAGGAGCGGAATTTTCCCCCTGACGGGAGTGCCGGGCACCCATACGCTCGGCCCCGTGGTTTCAGTTGAAAGGGGGAAGGCATGAGTCTCATGGGAACGCTCGCCAAGGTCGCCATCGGCATCGCCGTGGCCAAGGGCGTGGGAGCCGTGATCCAAAAGGCGGGCGCGGGCAGCACCGGCGGGACAGCCGGCGGCAGCGGGCCCTTCGGTGGACCGCATTCCCCGGCGGGCGGCGGGCTCGGCGACATGATGGGCGAGGTCCTCGGCGGGCGGTCGCAGCGTGGCACCGCGCCGCAGGACGGGGGCACGGTCCTTGGCGGCGCTGGCGGCGGCATTGGCGATTTCCTGGAGGAACTCGGCGGCCACGCTGGCGGCGGCGCGGGAACTGCGGCTCCCCCAGCGCGTGGCGGCGGGCAGGGCGGCGGGCTCGACGACCTGCTCGGCCAGATGACGGGCGGCCAGGGTGGCGGGCTCGGCGATCTCCTCGGCGGGCTTCTCGGCGGGCTCGCGGGCGGCGCGGCGGGCGGCCCGGCCCAGGGCCAGGGCGGCAGCTTCGGCGAGATCCTGAACCAGTCGTTCGGAAATCGCGGCGAACCCGACGTGCAGCCCAGCCGCGACCAGGACGCGGCAGCGGCGCTGATGCTGAAGGCAATGATCCAGGCGGCGAAGTCCGATGGCCGGATCGACGCCGCGGAAGAGCGGAAGCTCCTCGGCAACCTCGGGGACGTGTCGCCGGCCGAACGGCGGTTCGTCGAGACGGAACTGCGCGGGCCCATCGACGTTCAGGGCCTGGCCCGCCAGGTGCCGCGCGGACTGGAGCAGCAGTTCTACACGATGTCGGTCATGGCCATCGACCTCGACAACCGGAACGAGGCGGAATACCTCAACCGGTTCGCGAGCGCGCTCGGGCTCGACCGCGGGCAGGTGAACCGGATTCATGCAAGGCTCGGGGTACCGGCGCTCTATTCCTGAGCCCGGCGGTCGGGGGATCGGCCGCACGACCTGCCGGCGTGCGCCACGGCTTGTTTCCTACTGTTTCTGTCGGATACTCGTTGACGCCGGCAGGCGGCTGCCTTAAGCCTCGACGGCGTAACAGGACCGGAGACGACCGATGAACGATTTCCCGAAGGGCCCCCGCCCGGTGACCCCGCGCGGCTGGGTCTCGCTGACACTTGCCGGGACAGCGATCGGCCTTGCCGTCGCGGGCCCCGCGGCGGCCGACACACCCCTGGACGGGCCCGAGAGGCTCTGGCTCGCACAGGGGACCGAAGCGGGCGAGGGAGGTGAAGCGGGCGAGGCAGGGACCGAGGCCTCCGGCGACGAGGTGGTCGACCTCTTGAAGGATCTCGGCCTCATCGAGGGCCACCTGCGCGCCGGGGTCGCCCTTTACCGCGCGGGACTCGCTGATCAGGCCGCGCACCACATGAAGCACCCCCAGGACGAGATCTACGACGAGCTCAGCTTTCACCTCGCGGATTTCGGTGCCGAAGGTTTCGCCGAGGAACTGACCGCTCTCGCCACCGCGGTCGAGAGCGGTCAGCCCGTCGAGGCGGTCGATGCCGCGCTCGCCGAGGTGCTGAAGGCGATTGCCGGGGCCCGCGGCCATGCAAATGCCAGCGATGCCGAAGGGGCCCGCGCCATGGTGGCGATCCTGCGCCAGGCGGCCGACGAATACGGCGACGGCGTGAAGGATGGCGGCGTGACCGAACTGCAGGAATACCAGGATGCCTGGGGCTTCCTGGAAGCGGTGCGCGACCAGGCCGCGCACATGGCGGGCGAAGAGGACGCCGCCAAGAAGACCTTCGGCGAGAAGACGCTCGCGGCGCTCGACACTGCGCGGGAGGCGCTGCCCGACGTCTCGCCCGAGGGCCGGACGCTGGGCGATGCTTCCGCGCTCCACGCCGCCGTCGCCACGGTCGAACTCGCTGCCTACCAGCTCAGGTAGCCCCCGATGTTCCTTGCCATAGACGGCATCCTCACCGCCCCCGAGGCGGCGGCCCTGCGCGGGGCCGCCGAGACGCTCGACTTCGCCGACGGGCGCGCGACGGCGGGCCGGATCGCGCGCGAGATAAAGGCGAACGATCAGGCCGTGGCCTCGCCCGCGCTGGACGCGATCCGGGCCAAGGTCACGGCGGCGCTGATGGCGCATCCGGTCTTTGCCGCCGCGGCGCGACCCAGGGCGATGACGCCCCTCATCCTGTCGCGCTACCGCGAGGGGCAGACCTACGGGACGCATGTCGACGACGCGTTGATGCAGGGCCTGCGCACGGACCTTTCGTTCACGCTTTTCCTCAGCGAGTCCGAAAGCTACGACGGCGGCGCGCTCGTGATCGCCGACACGGCCGAGGAGCGGGCCTTCCGGCTCGCCCCTGGCGCGCTGCTCCTCTATCCCTCGACGACGCTTCACCGGGTGGAACGGGTCACACGCGGCACGCGGCTCTGCCTTGTCGGCTGGGTCCAGAGCTGGATCCGCGACGCCGGCCAGCGCGAGATCCTCTTCGACCTCGACCGTGCCATCGCCGACCTCCTTGCCCGGGAAGGCAAGACCCCCCTGCTCGACACGCTGACAAAGACGCGGTCGAACCTTATCCGGATGTGGGCGGCCTGAGCCGGTCCGGGCTATCCAGGCGGGCGGCGGAGGGCACATCTACCGCCGCCTTTCGGTCCCGGCCGGCCCCGACTGATTCCATACACCGTAAGATTCCTGTTGACTCGACTTACGGCGTATGGTTAACACTAGGCCATCCTTACACCGTAAGGATAATGCTTGACGAAACCCGCTTGCAGGAGATCATCATGGCCCGCCTTCTGATCGCCGCCGCCCTGACCGCCTTCGCCCTTCCCGCGGCCGCCTCACCCGAGAGCGATGCCGCCAGGTCCGACATCGAGGCCACGCTCGGCGGCCTGCCGACATTCATTTCGCAGATCGCCGACAGCGCGCTGCCCGGCCTCTGGCAGCAGACCAAGGCGCTGGAGTTTTCCACCGACACGGCGCTCGACCCCAAGACCAAGGCGCTGATCTCGCTTGGCGTCTCGGCGCAGATCCCCTGCACCTACTGCATCTGGATGGATACCAATTCGGCCCGACAGGCCGGCGCCAGCGATCAGGAGATTGCCGAGGCCGTTGCGATCGCCGGCATGACCCGCAACTGGTCGACGATCTTCAACGGCCTTCAGGTCGATCTCGCCACCTTCCAGGCCGAGCTTGGCGGTAACTGACGCCCCCGACCCCGTGCGCGGCCCGGCCCGCCCTCCGAGTGGGCCGGACCTGCCCTTTGACCTTGTGCACCGGGGTGGGCTCCGCGTAACTGCCCCCATGACGACAGCCAAACGAAAACGCCGGGCGCTCAGCGCCGACCGCATCGCCGCCGAGGCGATGGCGCTTGTCGATGAGGGCGGCATCGACGCGCTGAGCTTCCGCTCGCTTGCCGCCCGACTGAAGTGCCAGGCGATGAGCCTGTACCACTACTACCCGTCCAAACAGCACCTGATCGACGCGCTGGTGTCGATCTGCCTGGCTGAGACACCGGTTCCAGGACCCGACCTCGTATTTCGCGCGCGGCTGCACGAATTCTGCCTGCGCTACCGCGCCACGGCGTTGCGCCACCCGGGCTTTGCCCAGATCCTGACGACCCACCGGCTGAACCATCGCGACGGCCTCGCGTGGCTTGATGCCTGCGTGCGGATGTTCGACCAGCCCGGATGCCGGCTGACGAAAGAACGAACGGCGACGCTCTTCCGCGTCCTGAGCTATTTCATCACCGGCGCCGCGGTGGACGAGGCGCTCGGCTACGCCAAGGGGCCGAGCGCGGCCGTACCGGTGCCGGCCGACGAGGCGAAACGCGACTTCCCGGCGATCCTCGGGATCGGCGCGTATTTCGGCAAGGAGAACCACCTGGGGTTCTACGAGGAAGGGCTCGCGGTCATCCTCGACTGGATCGAGGCCGAGATTGCGGCGGCCTGACGCCGGGCTCAGCCGAACCGGTTGTCGCGCGGGAAGCCGTGCGGCGGGGCCTTGCCGACGCCGGCGCGGCGCGCGATCCAGTCGGCCATGTCCTCGGTCCGCGTGTTGCCGTTGGGCAGGCCCCAGGAAAGACCCCTGGCCTTCTCGAAGGTGGTGAGGTCCGAGAGCCCTCCGTCGAGCTCCAGAACCCCCTGCCGCCCGCGCGCGACCCCGTATTTCTGCAGCCGCACGCCCTTGCCGCGCGTCATCTCCGGGAGTTCGTCGAGCGGGAAGGCAAGCAGCTTGCGGTTCTTCGACACCACCGCAACGTGATCGCCAGCGATCGGCCTGCAGATCGCCATCCGCGCCGCACCGGAAAGGTTCATCACCTGCTTGCCCGCACGCGTCTGCGCCACGACCTCGTCGGCGGGAACCACGAATCCCTCGCCCGCGGTGGAGGCGACGATGAACTTCTGACCCGGCCGGTAGAGGATGAGATCGACGATCTCGGCCTCATTCGGCAGGTCGACCATGAGCCGCAGCGGCTCACCCATTCCGCGCCCGCCGGGAAGGTTCGCACCGAGAAGGGTGTAGAACCGCCCGTTCGAGCCGGCGACGAGGATACGGTCGGTCGTCTCGGCGCGAAACACAAAGCGACCCTCGTCGCCGTCGCGGAACTTGACCTCCGCCTCCTTCGGCTGGTGGCCCTTCATCGCGCGGATCCAGCCCATCTTCGAACAGATGACCGTAATCGGCTCGCGCAGCGTCATCGCCTCCAGCGGCACCTCCTCGGCCTCCGCGGCCTCGGCGAAGCCGGTGCGGCGGGCGCCGCCGGGCGCGTCCTTGCCGAACTGCTTCTGGATATCCCGAAGCTCCCCTGCGATCTTCTTCCACTGGAGCGCGTCCGAGCCGAGAAGGTCGTCAAGCTCCGCGCGTTCGCGCATTAGCGCGTCCTGTTCGCGCAGCAGCTCCATCTCCTCGAGCTTGCGCAAGCTGCGCAGGCGCATGTTGAGGATCGCCTCGACCTGCACCTCGGAAAGCCCGTCCTCGGTATGGGGCAGCGACAGCGGCGAGACATAGTCCTTTTCCGAAGTCGCGCGGGCCTGCCTGCGGCCCCAGTCCTCGGCCATCAGCGCCGCCTTCGGGTCGGCGTCATAGCGGATGATGTCGATCACCCGGTCGAGGTTCAGGAAGGCGGTGACGAAACCTTCGAGCACTTCCAGCCGGTGGTCGATCTTCTCCATCCGGTGCCGCGAGCGGCGCACCAGCACCTCGCGCCGGTGGTCGAGGAAGGCGCGCAGCACCTCCTTGAGGGAGCAGACCTTCGGCACGCGGCCATCGACCAGCACGTTCATGTTGAGCGAGAAGCGCGTTTCCAGATCGGAGTTGCGGAAGAGCATCCCCATCAGCATCTCGGGATCGACATTGCGCGAGCGCGGCTCCAGCACGATGCGGATGTCGTCGGCACTCTCGTCGCGCACATCGGCCAGAAGCGGGACCTTCTTCGTCTCGATGATTTCGGCCAGCCGCTCGATCAGCTTGGACTTCTGGACCTGGAAGGGGATTTCGGTCACGACGATCTGCCAGGCGCCGCGGCCCTGATCCTCCACCGCCCAGCGCGCGCGTGTGCGGAAGCTGCCGCGCCCGGTGCGGTAGGCTTCGAGGATGCTCTCGCGCGGCTCGACGATGACGCCGCCCGTCGGGAAATCCGGTCCCGGCACATGCGCTAGGAGCGCCGCGTCGTCGGCGTTCGGGGCCTTGATGAGGTGGAGGCAGGCGTCGATCAGTTCGTGCAGGTTGTGCGGCGGGACGTTCGTCGCCATGCCGACCGCGATGCCCGAAGACCCGTTGGCCAGAAGGTTCGGGAAGGCCGCCGGCAGGACCTCCGGCTCGGTGAGGGTGCCGTCGTAGTTCGGGCGGAAATCGACCGCGTTCTCGCCGAGCCCCTCCATCAGCGCCTCGGCAGCCGCGGTGAGCCGCGCCTCGGTGTAGCGCGAGGCGGCCGGCCCGTCGCCGTCGATGTTGCCGTAGTTGCCCTGCCCGTCCACCAGCGGATAGCGCATGTTGAAGTCCTGCGCGAGCCGCGCCATCGCGTCGTAGATCGCGGCGTCGCCGTGGGGGTGGTAGTTCCCCATCACGTCGCCGGAGATCTTGGCGGACTTGCGGAAGCCCCCGGTGGGCGAAAGCTTCAACTCGCGCATCGCATAGAGGATGCGCCGGTGCACCGGCTTCAGCCCGTCGCGCGCATCCGGCAACGCCCTGTGCATGATAGTGGAAAGCGCATAGGTCAGGTAGCGCTCGCCGATCGCGCGCGACAAGGGTTCGGAGACGGTCGCAGGGACGATCTGGTGGTCGTTCGGCTCTTCGGTCATGGATATGGTGTAATTCGCGCGGGCTTTGCGGTCCAGCCGGAAATCCCGCACCGGGGAAGACCGGCGCCCGTTTCCCCTTCACGATGCAGTCGGGGGTGGGTAGCGGGGGCCTGCCGTCGGGCAGCGCAAGGTGTGCCGGGGACGGGTGTGCCGGGGGGCGAATGTACAGGCTCGCGATCTTCCTTCTGGCGGTGATCCTGCTCTTCCGCGCCGGGATCCACGAAGTAGCCCCGCTTGCCGAAACCGAACCGTGGCGCACGCGGCGGGCCGGTCCGTCGCAAGCCTACCCCGAACGCGCCGCCCCGGATCGCGGCGAGATGGCCCGCGCCTCGGGCCAAGCTGGCGGCTGGCGCGGGGTCGGGACGCAGGACGGCAGCATGTCGGGCTACGTCGCGGCAGGGCTCGCGACCTCGGGCGACTAGGCCGTTGCCAGCGCCTGCGAAACCTCATAGCCAGCGGAGGCGGTTTGCGGGGCGGGAGGCGCATGGCACGCAGCATTCTCATCACCGGCTCGTCCTCGGGCATCGGCTATGACGCGGCCCACGGCCTCGCCCTGGCGGGCTGGCGCGTCTTCGCCACCTGCCGGAAGGAGGCGGATTGCGAAAGGCTCCGCGCCGAGGGGATGGAGAGCTTCCGGCTCGACCTGAACGATACGGCCAGCATCGCCGGGGCACTCGCCGAGGCGCTGACGCGCACCGGTGGGACGCTCGACGCCGTCTTCAACAACGGCGCCTTCGCCTGCCCCGGCGCGGTGGAGGACCTGCCCACCGACGCCCTTCGCGCGATCTTCGAGACGAACCTCTTCGGCCAGCACGAACTCATCCGCAGGGTGATCCCGGTGATGCGGGCGCAGGGGCATGGAAGGATCGTCAACTGCTCCTCGGTCCTCGGCCTCGTGCCCCTGCACTGGCGCGGCGCCTATGTGGCCACGAAATACGCGATGGAGGGGCTGACCGACGTGCTCCGCCTCGAAATGGCCGACACACCGATACGGGTGGTCCTGATCGAACCGGGGCCGGTCACCTCGCGAATCCGGGCGAACTCGATCCCGCATTTCGAACGCTGGATCGACTGGCAGGCCTCTCCCCGGGCGGAGCAGTACCGCACGCGCCTCCTCAAGCGGCTCTACGAGGCGCGCGGGCCGGACCGGTTCGAACTGCCGCCCGCCGCGGTGACGGCCAAGCTCCGCCGCGCGCTGGAAAGCGCGAACCCGGCGCCGCGCTATTTCGTCACGACGCCCACCTATCTCATGAACCTCGCCCGCCGGCTCATGCCCACTCGCGCACTCGACTGGCTGATCGCGCGGGGGTGATCCGCCCGGCGCTGGCGCCGGAACGTCCGGCGGAGTAGAAGGATCGCACCAAGGAGGACCCCATGACGCGCGATCCCCTCTTCCTCATCGCCGCGATAGCCTGCTTCGCGGTGCTGGTCATCCTGATGATCGGCATCGGCGGCTTCGCCAGGGGCGGCGACTTCAACCGGAAACACGCCAACCGGATCATGCGCTACCGGATCATCGGCCAGGCGGTGGCAATCGCGCTCATCCTACTTTTCGTGGCCCTGCGCGGGCGGGGGGGCCTCTGATGGTCGTGCTCAACCGTATCTACACCCGCACCGGCGACCGGGGCGAAACCGCGCTCGTCGACGGCACGCGAGTCGCGAAATACAACCCGCGGGTCGAGGCCTACGGCACGGTGGACGAGACGAACTCCGTCATCGGCATGGCGCGCCTTCATGCCGGGGGCGATCTGGATGCCGCGCTCGCGCGAATCCAGAACGATCTCTTCGACCTTGGCGCCGATCTCGGGCGCCCCGCGATGGAGAAGGACGCCGAAGCTGGCTATCCGGTGTTGCGCGTCGTGGCGTCGCAGGTCGCGCGGCTGGAATCCGAGATCGACGCGATGAACGCCGCGCTGGCGCCATTGAGGAGTTTCGTGCTGCCCGGCGGCTCGGCGTTGTCTGCACATCTCCACCTCGCCCGCACCGTGTCGCGCCGGGCGGAGCGACTGGCGGTGGAACTCGCGGCCGGGGAAAGCGTGAACCCCGAGGCGATCCGATACCTGAACCGGCTGAGCGATTGGTTCTTCGTGGCCGCGCGTGTGGCCAACGACAACGGTCGCGCCGACGTGCTCTGGGTTCCCGGCGCGAACCGGTAGAGCCTGCGGGCGCTAACAGGGCAAACGTGGCGTCCCGACGACAGGCCATGTCGATTTTGCACTGTTGTCGCCGCGCCAGAATCGCTAAGGGTCGGGCCGAGAACGACTGGCGGGCCCCGGCGGGGCCGGCCTCCGGACAAGGGAGTTTGGCCGCAGATGAAGATCCTGGTGCCTGTGAAGCGGGTGATCGACTACAACGTGAAGGTTCGCGTCAAGGCGGACGGGAGCGGGGTCGATCTTGCGAATGTGAAGATGTCGATGAACCCCTTCGACGAGATCGCGGTCGAGGAGGCGATCCGGCTGAAGGAGAAGGGTGCGGCCGAAGAGATCGTGGTGGTCTCGGTGGGCGTGAAGCAGGCGCAGGAGACGCTCAGGACGGCGCTCGCCATGGGCGCGGACCGGGCGATCCTGATCGAGGCGGCGCAGGACGTGCACCAGGACATCGAGCCGCTCGCGGTCGCGAAGCTTCTCAAGGCCGTGGTCGACGAGGAGAAGCCCGGGCTGGTGCTCTGCGGCAAGCAGGCGATCGACAACGACATGAACGCGACCGGGCAGATGCTGGCGGCGCTTCTCGGCTGGAGCCAGGCGACCTTCGCTTCGGAGCTTGCGGTGGCGGGCGATCATGCGGTCGTGACCCGCGAGGTCGACGGCGGGTTGCAGACGATCCGGGTGAAGATGCCCGCCGTCGTGACGGTGGACCTCAGGCTGAACGAGCCGCGCTATGCATCGCTGCCGAACATCATGAAGGCGAAGAAGAAGCCGCTGGAGGAGAAGACGGCCGCCGACTACGGCGTGGACGTGACGCCGCGGCTGCAGGTGGTGAAGACGGTCGAGCCCGCGGGCCGCAAGGCCGGGGTGAAGGTGGGCTCGGTAGACGAGCTGATCCAGAAACTGAAAGACGAAGCGGGGGTGATCTGATGGCCGTTCTTCTTCTGGGTGAAGTGACCGACGGGCACCTTTCGGTCGACGCGACGGCGAAGGCCCTGACGGCGGCAAAGGCGATGGGGCCGGTGACGGTGTTGTGCGCCGGCGCGCGGGCGGCGGAGGCGGCGGCCGCGGCGGCGACGCTCGACGGGGTGACGAAGGTGCTCTGCGCCGAGGACCCCGCGCTCGGCCACCGGCTGGCGGAATCGACCGCGGCGCTCGTCGTGGGTCTCGCGGACGGATATAGCCACATCGTCGCCCCGGCGACGACGGACGCCAAGAACGTGCTGCCGCGGGTGGCCGCACTTCTCGACGTGATGGTGATCTCGGATGTGTCGGGCGTCGTCGATGGCGAGACCTTCGAGCGGCCGATCTATGCCGGCAACGCGATCCAGACGGTGAAGTCGACGGACAAGATCAAGGTGGTCTCGGTCCGGACCTCGACCTTCGAGCCGGCGGGCACGGGCGGTAAGGCACCGGTCGAGACCATCGCCGCCGCCGCGAACCCGGGCCTTTCGGAATGGGTCGAGGACAAGGTCGCAGCCTCCGACCGGCCGGAACTGACGAGCGCGAGGATCGTCGTCTCGGGCGGCCGCGGCGTCGGCAGCGCGGAGAACTTCGCGATCATCGAGGCGCTGGCCGACAAGCTTGGCGCCGCCGTTGGCGCCTCCCGCGCGGCGGTCGACAGTGGCTTCGCGCCGAACGACTGGCAGGTCGGCCAGACCGGCAAGGTGGTGGCGCCGGACCTCTATGTCGCCGTAGGCATCTCGGGCGCGATCCAGCACCTCGCCGGCATGAAGGACAGCAAGGTCATCGTCGCCATCAACAAGGATGAGGAGGCCCCGATCTTCCAGGTCGCCGACTACGGCCTCGTCGCCGACCTCTTCGCCGCCGTGCCGGAGCTCAAGGACAAGCTCTGAGAGCCGGCCACGGGCCGACGCCAAGACGCAGAGGAAAGGCCCCGCCCCGGCGGGGCCTTTTCCGTCAGAGGAGCGGCCGCACCGCCGGGACGAGCGCCGAGGCGATTTCCTCGTGGACCTTCGGCCCCGGCATTGCGGCTGCCACCGGTGCGTCGAGCGCGCCGAAGGACATGCCATCGGTCCCCGCTGCGAGTGCCCCGGCGGAGGGCGTAACACGGACGAGATCGCTCGCGAGGGGTCGGATCGCGGCGACCATCCCGGCATCGACGAACAGCGGCTCGTGTCCGAGCCCGTCGGCCTGCCCCTGCGGGTCGGCCCCGGCGACGCCGGCGATCCAAAGGAGCACGCAGCGGCCGTCGATCTTCTGGAGAAGGTTGCGCATCCGCGCCACCCAGGCTGCCTTCAGCTCCTCCTCGACGAGGGCGAACTTTTCGGCCGAGCGTTCGCGCAGCACCGAGAGCATGTGGCGGGTGAAGTGGAACTCGGTAAAGTCCACCTCGCGGAAGATCGTCTTCATCAGCGTCGATGCGCGGAGGAACCGGTCGTTGCGGCGCGGATGGACGGCGTAGAAACGGTTGGAGAGGTTCTGCGCCCCCATGAGCTGGATCACCGTCACCCGCGCGTGCTTGCAGGCGTGGATGACGACCGGTTCGCCCGCGAAGACATCGGCGCCGGCGTTCATGCAGCCGAAGTTGACGACCGGCAGGCCGAGTGCCGTCTCCACCAGCGCCGGATAGGGATCGGGGACGAACTTGCCGTAGGTCTCCGTCCCGCCGATCGCGGCCACATAGGCCCCTTCGAGCCGGCGCCGGGGCCCTCGAAACAGGAGCTTCGACTGCCCGTAGCGGCAGGGAAAATAGTCAAGGGCTGCTTCGCCCGCATATTCGTAGGCCATAGGCTCCCACCTTCAGTTTTCGACTCACCCGCATCCAAGCTGGGCGGGACATCTTGCGAAACGGATAAGGCGGCAATTTTACCCGTCCGCCGCTCCCGGTTCCGGGTTGCGCGTGAGCCGGGGCGATGCCATTGCTCGCGCTGGAGAATGACGGCCAAGGCCGGCAACAGCGAAAGGGTCGGAGATGGAGATCACCTCGGTCGGAATCGTCGGTGCGGGCCAGATGGGCAACGGCATCGCCCATGTCTTCGCGCTTGCCGGTTATGACGTGCTTCTCACCGACGTCTCACAAGAGGCGCTCGACAAGGCGCTTGCGCTGATTGACCGGAACCTGGAGCGGCAGGCCGCGCGCGGCAAGATATCGGCCGAGGACAGGGCGGCCGCCCTCGGGCGAATCCGCACGACCCAGAAGTTGGCGGACCTCGGCGGCTGCGACCTCATCATCGAAGCCGCGACCGAGCGCGAAACGGTCAAGCAGGCGATCTTCGCGGAAGTGCTGCCGCACCTGAAGCCCTCGACCATTCTCGCCACCAATACCTCGTCGATTTCCATCACCCGGCTGGCAAGGGGCACCGACAGGCCGGAGCGGTTCATCGGCCTGCATTTCATGAACCCGGTGCCGGTGATGCAACTGGTCGAGATCATCCGCGGCATTGCCACCGACGGGGCGACCTATGAGGCAATGCTGAAGGTCGTCGAGCGCATCGGCAAGACCGCGGCCTCGGCCGAGGATTTCCCGGCCTTCATCGTCAACCGCATCCTGATGCCGATGATCAACGAGGCGGTGTATGCACTTTACGAAGGCGTGGGCAACGTGAAGTCGATCGACGAGTCGATGAAGCTCGGCGCCAATCACCCGATGGGGCCTCTGGAGCTTGCCGACTTCATCGGGCTCGACACCTGCCTTGCGATCATGAACGTCCTGCACGAGGGCCTGGCGGATACGAAGTACCGGCCCTGCCCGCTGCTGACGAAGTACGTCGAGGCCGGCTGGCTCGGCCGCAAGACCGGGCGGGGCTTTTATGACTACCGTGGCGAGACGCCGGTGCCGACGCGCTGAGGCGCCTCAGTCCCGCAGGTCGAGCGTCATCTGCCTGAGCCAGGCCAGAAGGGCGCGCGGGTCGGCAGCGCGGGCGCGGATGTCCTCGGGCCCGATCGGGTGGCCGATGACCGGAGCCTGAGGCTTGTTCAGCGCCTTGTATATCTCGTGCAGGAGCAGGCCTTGCCGCAAGGTCGCGGCGACCTTGTCGGCCACATGGTAAAGCCGCGTGTTCTGGCCGGGAAAGTAGATCGGCAAGACGGTCGCGCCCGAGCGGCTGACCATCTTCGCGGTGAAGGGATTCCAGTCGGGCTCGATCACCGGGCCGAAGTAGCTCCGCGAGGTTGCCACCTTGCCGGCCGGGAACAGGATCACGACGCCGCCCCGCTTCAGGTGCGCCATGCAGATCGCCCGCATCTCCAGGCTCTGTTCGCGCGCGTTCGCTTCGTGCGGGAAGGGCACCGGAAGCATGTTCTCCTCGATCTCGGGGATTCCGGTCAGCAGCGAGCGGGTGAGAATCTTGTAATCGGTCCGCACGCGGCCGATGAGTTCGCCCATGACGAGCCCGTCCACAAGACCGTGCGGGTGGTTCGCCACAACGACCAGAGGCCCCTCGGCCGGGATTCGGGCGATCTGCTCTTCGGGCGTGAGGATATCGATCCCCATGGTCTTCACCGCCTTGGTGAAGAACGGCTGGCCCCAGGGAACGCCGGTACTTTCGAACTGCCGGATGAGACGCAGGAGCGTGATCTTGCCCGTCATCCACTCGATGGTGCGGATGGTCCCTGCCTTCACCGGGTTGCGGAAGGTGCCGGCATAGGACAGGCGCCGCATCTCGTAGGGCGGCGACACCCGACCCGAAGTAGCGCTCTCGTCTCCGTCAGGCAGTATCCCGGCGCCCTCCCTTTCAAATACCGGCACGTCAGTAGTCTTCGCCGAAGCGCCGCGCCACCAGCGTTTCGAGCGCATTGGCCAGCTTTTCCGCCTCGGCCCCGCTCGTCGTGACGTCGATCACGGTGCCCTTCGAGGCCCCGAGCATCAGGAGCCCCATGATCGAATCCCCCGAGACCCGCATCCCGTCGCGGACGACCTCGGCCGAGGCGTCGTGCGCCTCAACCACCTCGACGAAACGCGCGGAGGCGCGGGCGTGGAGTCCCTTTTCGTTGACGATCTTCAAGGATCGCGTGGTCATTGGTTGCCCTGTCCGGAGCCTGCGTAACTATTGATGTACTTGCGCCCCGCGTCGAGTGCGGAGGACGCCGCCTCCGGCACCGGAAGATGGCGGGATTTTGCGAGTTTGATGAGCATGGGCAGGTTGGCGCCGAAAAGAATGCGCCGGTCATCGCTCTCGCAGGCGCAAAGCGACAGGTTGGAGGGCGAGCCGCCGAACATGTCGGTCACCACCACGACGCCGTCACCGGTATCGACGGCATCGGCGGCGTCGCGGATCTCAGCCTGCTTGGCGGCGCGGTCGTGGTCCTCTTCGATCGCGATGGCGCGGATTCCCTTCTGCGGACCCACGACATGTTCGACCGCGGAGAGATACTCCCGCGCCAAACCGCCATGTGCGACGATCACGATTCCGATCACGCCCCGCTACCTTGCACCAATCCGGGCGCCCCACCCGCCCGTCGTTCCAGTTCCCGGTGCCTCTTAGACACCTGCCAGCCAGCCTCCGCAAGCGCCTTGGCCATCTTTTCCGCCACGGCAACCGACCGGTGTTGCCCGCCGGTACAGCCGAAACCGATGGCGAGGTGGCTCTTGCCCTCCTCGACATGGGCGGGCAGCAGGAGCAGGAGAAGGTCGCGGGTGCGGGTGAAGAAGGCGTCGAATCGCGGGTCGGCCTCCACGTAGTGCGCGACCTCGGCGTCGCGGCCGTCGAGCGGACGCAGGCGCGCGTCCCAGTGGGGATTCATCAGGAAGCGGCAGTCGAACATCATGTCGAGCCCGCGCGGCACCCCGCGCTTGTAGGAAAAGCTGTGGACCGAGACGGCAAGACCGTGGCCCGCGCCCTGCCCGAACCAGCGCCCGATCTCCGCCTTCAGGTCGTGCGGACTGAGCTCGGAGGTGTCGATCAGAACGTCGGCCCGCACGCGGATCGGCGCGAGAAGATCCATCTCGGCCGCGATCCCCGCGGCCGGCGTGTCGACACCGGTGAGCGGATGGCGCCGGCGCGTCTCGCCGTAGCGGCGCAGCAGTTCCTCGGCCCTGCAGTCGAGGTAGAGAACCTCCAGCGCGACCTCCGGGATGCGTGTCAGCCGGTCGATGAGTTCGATGAGCGCGGTGGCGGAGAAGTCGCGGTTCCTGACGTCGATACCGAGCGCCACGGGCCGCGAGAGCGGCGGGCCGTCGAGGAGGCGCGGAATGAGACTGAAGGGCAGGTTGTCGATCACTTCGTAGCCGAGATCTTCGAGCGCATGGATCGTTGTCGAGCGCCCCGCCCCCGAGGGGCCGGTCACGAGGACGACGCGCTGGCCGCCCTGTCCGTCCGGTTCCTGCGCCCTCTGCACCCCAGTTTCCGTCATTCTGCCCGACCCGCTTTCAGATATTGCAGGATCGCCGCGGAAAAATGGGCGCTCTCGATCCTGTGAAGAAGCGGCAGGGCGACGCCGAGCAGGACATGGCGCCGCAAGGGCGGCAGACGGTCGGTCTCCGCCTGGTCGAGATCGACGACGAGCGCGAGGCGCGCGGCGGCAACCGCATCGGCGGCGAGGATGCCGACGCCGCGCGCCTCGATGAGCCCGCGGATCCGCGCCGGCGCCGCCGCGATCAGCTTGGCGCCCTCGGCCACCACTGCCGTCCGGTCGTCGCTGACGAGATCGCAGCCTAAGGCCATCAGTTGCAGCGCCAGCGCCGACTTGCCGCTCCCTGCGGCCCCGAGGATCAGGACGGCGCGGCCGGACAAGGCGACGCAACTCGCATGAAGGACGAGGGGCCGCCGCTCCTCGCCGCGCCCCGCGCTCACACCGGAAGGCCCACGACGAAGCGGGCGCCGAGCGGTTCGGAGGTGATGTCGGCATCGGTGGGGCGGATATTCTCGGCCCAGATGACGCCGCCATGGGCCTCCACGATCTGCTTGGAGATCGCAAGCCCGAGCCCCGAATGCTCGCCGAACTGGCCCGGCGGCCGTTCGGAATAGAACCGCTTGAAGATCTTCGTCAGCGCCTGGTCGGGAATGCCGGGGCCGGTATCCTCGACCACGACGAGCACGCGGTTCTCGCGCTTGCGCGCCCAGACCCTGACCGCGTCGCCTTCCTGGCAGAACGAGATCGCGTTGGTGATCAGGTTCACGAAGACCTGCGCCAGCCGGCCTTCGAGGCCGGTGATCACGATCGGTTCGGGCGGCAGGTCAGCGATGAAGTCGACGCCCTTTCCCTTCGCCTCATGGCCGAGATACTCCGAGAGGTTCGTGAGCATCTTCACGAGGTTGAAGGTTTCCTCCTCCTCCTTCACAAGCTCGCTGTCGAGCCGCGAGGCGTTGGAGATGTCGCTGACCAGCCTGTCGAGCCGGCGCACGTCATGGTCGATCACGTCGAGAAGCTTCTCGCGCTGCTCCTCCTTCTTGATCATGCGGAGCGAACCCACGGCGGAGCGGAGCGAGGCGAGCGGGTTCTTGATCTCGTGCGCCACGTCGGCCGCGAACTGTTCGTTCGACTCGATCCGCTCGTAGAGGGCCGCAACCATGCCGCGCATGGCCCCCGAGAGCCGCCCGATCTCGTCGGGGCGCGCGGTCAGGTCGGGGATGCGCACGCGGTTCGGCGACATCTTTCGGGCGTTCTTGTCGCGGCCAAGCTCGGCCGCCGCCGCGAGGTCGGAGAGCGGGTTGGCGATCGTCGAGGCAAGAACGAGGCTGAGGCCGATCGACACGATGATCGCGATGACGAACATCTGCAGGACCTGCTCGCGTTCCACCCGCACGAGCTGGTCGATCTCGCCCGCAACCGAGGTGATGGCCGCGACGCCGATCACCTGCCCGTCGTGCCGGATCGGCGTTGCCACGGTGAAGAGAGCATCGCCCGCCACGTCGCGCCCGGTGCGGATCTGGGTTTCGCCGGCAAGCGCCGAGGGCACCAGATCGCGCGCGAGACGCTCTCCGCCAAGGACGGGGTTCTGGGCGCTCTGCGGCGCGAGAAGGCTCGCGATGGTTTCCCAGATCGAGTTGAGGATGTCGGTGATGAGCGTGGAGCGGTGATCGAGCTGCAGGCCTGTCACACTCTCGCGCTCTGGCCGCTCCATCCCGACGGTCGACACCACGAGGTTTTCCTGGGTGTCGAAGACGTAGAGCTCTGCCCCGTCGGGCAGTTCGATGCCGCGCGCGACAGCATGCGCATCGATCCCGGCGCCGGTGGCGAGGTTGACCTGTGCGTTTTGAGGGGCCTGCGCCTCGAACACGTCGGCCACCAGTTGCGCCTCGGCGACAAGTCCGCTTTCGCGCTGCAGGACGAGACTGTCGCGGAACGGGTTGAGGTAGAGGACGCCCGCGACAAGTACGATCATCGCCATCAGGTTGAAGGTGATGATCTTCCGCGCCAGGGGCGAGCGGTTCAGGGAAATGAATCCCCGCCGCTCGCGTCCGGCCTTCAGCTCGGATTCCACGAACCCATCCGGCGCGGTCCAGTCCTCGCCCAGGACCACATCCGCCCGGCGAGCCTCAGTTCGGTCGCGCAAGTCGATCCTCGACGCCAGTGTCATTCTTCGTTGTAGCGATACCCGATACCATAGAGGGTTTCGATCGCCGAGAAATCGTCGTCGACGGTGCGCATCTTCTTTCTCAGCCGCTTGATATGGCTGTCGATGGTGCGGTCGTCGACATAGACCTGATCGTCGTAGGCCACGTCCATAAGCTGGTCGCGGCTCTTCACGAAGCCGGGACGCTGGGCGAGCGCCTGCAGAAGAAGGAATTCGGTGACGGTCAGCGCGACGTCCTTGCCCTTCCACATCACCGAATGGCGCAAGGGGTCCATCGTCAGCGAGCCGCGCACCATGACCTTGGTTTCCTCGGTCGTCGCGACCTCTCCCGTCGCGATGGCCTCCTGCCGGCGCAGGAGCGCACGTATGCGCTCGACCAGGAGCCGCTGCGAGAAGGGCTTCTTCACATAGTCGTCCGCCCCCATCCGGAGCCCGAGCACCTCGTCGATCTCGTCATCCTTCGAGGTCAGGAAGATGACCGGCATCGAGGTCTTCTGGCGCAGGCGCTGCAGAAGCTCCATCCCGTCCATGCGCGGCATCTTGATATCCAGCACCGCCATGTCCGGCAGGCGCTTGGTGAAGGCGTCGAGCGCGGCCTGGCCATCGTTGTAGGTCTCGACCTCGTACCCTTCCGCTTCGAGCGTCATGGATACGGAGGTCAGGATGTTCCGGTCGTCATCGACGAGTGCGATCCTCGACATGTGGGCTTCCTCGTTCTGCTCTCGTTTGTCTTTATTTTCCCGGCATTGTCCATTTTCCGCGAGCCGGAAGCAACTGCTATGTGCGAATCGGACCCGCTGGCCGAATCAGATCGCGCGAAAAAACCGAAGCTTTGACTAATTTGTCTCACTGCGCCCCATCGTTCACGTTTCAACGCCCGGTCGCGCAATTTGATTGCGCTAACCCGCCGATGGTGGCGCTAACCGAAACAAAGCCTTCTATTCCAAGCTTCTGAGCGCATGATATAGCGGCCTCACCACCCCCGTTCCGGGGAGGGTGGCCGGCGTCCCGGATCTCCGGGACGTTATCCTTTGAACCTGAGGTAAGCCGCACGCCGCGGCGACGGGAGCATGAACATGACCAATGGACGGGTGAACCCCACGCATCGCTTGGAGGATCAGGGCATCGCGGGGCTCGGCAGCGTCTATTACAACCTCATCGAACCCGCGCTGATCGAAGCGGCAGTCCGCCGCGACGAGGGCAGGCTGGGCCTCGGGGGCACGTTCCTCGTTTCTACCGGCAAGCACACGGGGAGGTCGCCCAAGGACAAGTTCGTCGTTCGCACGCCGTCCGTAGAGGACTCGATCTGGTGGGAGAACAACAAGCCGATGGATCCGGCGACGTTCGACGCCCTCCATGCCGACATGCTCGCCCACATGAAGGGCAAGGACTACTTCGTTCAGGACCTCTACGCCGGAGCCGATCCCGAGCACCGGCTCGACGTGCGGGTGGTGGCCGAACTCGCCTGGCACGGTCTCTTCATCCGCCACCTCCTGCGCCGACCGGCGCGCGCGGAGCTCGACAGCTTCGTTCCCGAGTTCACGATCATCAACTGCCCCTCCTTCAGGGCTGACCCCGAGCGCCACGGCTGCCGGTCGGAGACCGTCATCGCGCTCAACTTCGAGAAGAAGCTGATCCTCATCGGCAACACCGCCTACGCGGGCGAGAACAAGAAGGCGGTGTTCACGCTTCTCAACTATATCCTGCCCGGCAAGGGCGTGATGGCGATGCACTGCTCGGCCAACCACGCCATCGACAATCCGGGGGATACCGCCGTCTTCTTCGGCCTGTCCGGCACGGGCAAGACGACGCTCTCGGCCGATCCCTCGCGCACGCTCATCGGCGACGACGAGCATGGCTGGTCGGACAAGGGCACCTTCAACTTCGAGGGCGGCTGCTACGCCAAGACGATCAACCTGTCGGCCGAGGCGGAGCCGGAGATCTACGCGACTTGCTTCAAGTTCGGCACCGTGGTCGAGAACATGGTCTACGACGCCGAAACGCTGGCGCTGGACTTCCACGACAATTCGATCACCGACAACATGCGCTGCGCCTATCCGCTCGATGTCATCTCCAACGCTTCGGAGACGTCGCTCGGCGGGCAGCCGCGGAACGTGATCATGCTGACCTGCGATGCCTATGGCGTACTGCCGCCGATCGCGCGGCTGACGCCGGCGCAGGCGATGTATCACTTCCTGTCGGGCTTCACCTCCAAGACGCCGGGGACGGAAGTCGGCGTGACCGAGCCGATCCCGACCTTCTCGACCTGCTTCGGCGCACCCTTCATGCCGCGCCGGCCGGAGGTCTACGGCAAGCTCCTGCAGGAGAAGATCAAGCAGACCGGCGCGACCTGCTGGCTCGTCAACACCGGCTGGACGGGCGGCGCCTTCGGCAAGGGCTCGCGGATGCCCATCAAGTCCACCCGCATCCTGCTGGCTGCGGCGCTCGACGGATCGCTCGCTGGCGCGAAATTCCGCAAGGACCCGAACTTCGGCTTCGAGGTGCCGGTCTCGGTGCCCGACGTGGCCGACGTGCTGCTCGATCCGCGGCGGACCTGGGAGGACGAGGCGGCCTATGACGTTCAGGCCAAGAAGCTTGTCCAGATGTTCGCCGACAACTTCGCCCAGTACGTGCCCCACATCGACGCCGACGTGCGCGCGGCGGCGATCGGCTGAGGCCGGGACAGGTCCAGGAAAGGCAAGGGGCCGCCTTCGGGCGGCCCTTCCGATTCAGAAGGCGAGCGCCCGTCGCACCAGGTTGAACCCGGTCAGCACGAGGAGGACCAGCGTCCAGCGGCGCAAGCGCACCGCATCGAGCCGGTCCTGCAGCCGGAACCCGGCCCAGAGACCGATCATCGCTGGCACGACCATCGCCGCCGAAAGCGGCAGGGTCGCGCCATTGAGCACGCCGGAGGTCAGGTGCGCCACCGTCAGCGACACCGCCCCGATCAGGAAGACGACGCCCTGAACCCGCACGGTTTCCGCCTTTCCCGCCCCGATGGACAGCAGGTAGACGATCAGCGGCGGACCCCAGATGCCGGAAATCCCGCCATAGAGCCCGCCGATGACGCCCAGAACCGTCTCGACCCGCGCCCGGTGCTCGATCCGGATGGCGAGGCTGCGGCCTGCGAGTTGCCAAAGGGCGAAGAGGAGGATCGGCCCGCCGAGGAGGAGGTACATCACCGCCTGGGGAATCGCCGTCACGAACTGCGCCGAGAGAACGAGGAAGACGACGACCATGGCAATGTGGCGACGGTAGGCGACCGTGCTCTCCCAGGCGGCCCGCCAGCCCTGGCGGAAGGCCTGGGCGATGTTGGTGAAGAGCGTCGGAAGGATCAGGAGCGCGAGGGCCACTTCCGCCGGCAGGAACGAGCCGAAGGCGGACATCATGATCATCGGCATTGCGAAGCCCACCGCGCCCTTCACGAAGCCTGCGACGAGCGTCACCGCCGTCGCCATCCCGATCTGCCAGAGGTCCAGCCCGAACATCCCGTCCCCTTCCCGCCACCGCTCATATCCGGTTCGCCGGACAGGCGGCAGGGTGAATATGCCGGCGACACATTCGTTCCGCTGCAATGCCGGAAACGAATTAATATTGCGCTGCAACTGCGAAGTGGCTAGGACGGTGCGACCGCAGAACGAGGAGCCGATTCATGGCGCATGACGGGGCCGAAATGCCGAAGACCGCGATCCTTCCGGAGCTTCTTTCGCTGGCCGAGGCGGCGCTGTCGCCCGTCAAGGCACTTCTGGCCGGGGCGCAGGCAGGTCTGCGGAGGGCCGTGGACACCGGCGGCAAGGTCTCCGGCGCGGAACTGGAGGCGCGGCAATTCGAGGCCCACGCGCTCTCCTGGCTCGCGACCTACGTCGAATCGCTCCGTCAGCTCCGCGCCTGGGCGGGCCGGATCGCGGAGGCGGGCAGCTTCGGCGAGATGGAGAGCCTGATCCTGCAGATCGGCTTCGGCGAATACCTCGCCCAGATCGCCGGGGGCATTCCCATGAGCCAGGGCGAGGTGGCGCGGCTGGCCGACCTCGGGCTCTCGTGGACGCCCGAGGGTGCCGCGGCGACACTCATCGCCAAAGGCAACACGCCCGCGGCGCGTGCCCGCCTCGTCGCGCTGATGCGCCAGAACCACGGGCGCGCGACCTTCGGCGCGACCGGCCTCGATGGCGATCTGGAGATGATCCGCGACCAGTTCCGCCGCTACGCCGAGGCGCGCGTCGTGCCCCATGCGCACGACTGGCACCTGAAGGACGAACTCATCCCGATGGAGGTGATCCGCGAACTGGCGGAACTCGGCGTCTTCGGCCTGACGATCCCGGAGGAATTCGGCGGACTCGGCCTTTCCAAGGCGTCGATGGTCGTCGTGTCCGAGGAGCTGAGCCGCGGCTATATCGGCGTCGGCAGCCTCGGGACACGCAGCGAGATCGCGGCCGAGCTGATCCTTTGCGGCGGCACGCCGGAGCAGAAGGCGCAGTGGCTGCCGAAACTGGCGTCCGGGGAAATCCTGCCGACGGCCGTCTTCACGGAGCCGAACACGGGCTCCGACCTCGGCTCCTTGCGCACCCGCGCGATAAGGGTTGGCGATGACTGGGAGATTACCGGCAACAAGACCTGGATCACCCATGCCGCCCGCACCCATGTTATGACCCTTCTGGCGCGCACCGACCCGGCGACGACAGACTATCGCGGCCTGTCGATGTTCCTCGCCGAAAAGACCCCCGGCACGGATGAGGCCCCCTTCCCCACCTCCGGCATGACCGGAGGCGAGATCGGGGTTCTGGGCTACCGGGGCATGAAGGAATACGAACTGGGCTTCGACGGCTTCCGGGTGAAGGGCGAAAACCTCCTTGGCGGGGTCGAAGGCCAGGGCTTCAAGCAGTTGATGCAGACCTTCGAGAGCGCCCGCATCCAGACTGCCGCCCGCGCCATCGGCGTGGCACAGTCGGCGCTGGAGGCCGGCATGAAATACGCCGAGGACCGCAAGCAGTTCGGCAAGAGCCTGATCGAGTTTCCCCGTGTAGCCGGCAAGCTCGCCATGATGGCGGTGGAAATCATGATCGCCCGGCAGCTGACCTACCACTCGGCATGGCAGAAGGACCACGAGCACCGCTGCGACCTGGAAGCCGGGATGGCGAAGCTTCTCGGTGCCCGTGTCGCCTGGGCGGCGGCAGACAACGCGCTGCAGATCCACGGCGGCAACGGGTTCGCGCTGGAATACCGGATCAGCCGCATCCTCTGCGATGCGCGCATCCTCAACATCTTCGAAGGTGCGGCGGAGATTCAGGCGCAGGTGATCGCGCGGCGTCTTCTCGACGGCGCGAACTGACGCGGGGGCGGATTGGCCGGCAGGTCGGCCTGTGGCATCCTTGGCCCCGGATGGAGGCGCGCGATGTCACAAGACTCCCCGGTTCTCGTCACCGGCGCCAGCGGCTTTCTGGCCAAGCACATCGTTCTCGCGCTGCTGCGCGGAGGCCGGGCGGTTCGGGCATCGCTGCGCGATCCGGCACGGGCGGCCGAGGTCCGGCAGGCGGTGCTGCCGCATCTGCCGGCGGGGGCCGAGCGCGGTCTGTCCTTCGTGACGCTCGACCTGACCCGGAACGAGGGCTGGCGGGAGGCCATGGCCGGCGCCGCGGCGCTGATCCACACCGCCTCGCCCTTCCCGATCGCCCGGCCGAAGGACACGGAGGCGGTGACCCGTGCCGCTGTAGGGGGCACCCGGCGCGCTTGATGCCGCGGCGGCGTCCGGCGTCGGCCGGGCGATCCTTACCTCATCGACCGTCGCGGTCATCGGCCGGTGGCGCGAAGGGCATGTCCATACCGAGGCGGACTGGGCCGACGCGGACGGCCCGCCCGCGAGCACCTATGCGCGATCGAAGGTCATGGCCGAGCGCACGGCCTGGGAGATCGCGGGGCGCGAGGGGCTCGCGCTCACCGCGATCAACCCGGCCTTCATCCTCGGGCCACCGCTCGACAGCCACTTCGGCACCTCGATCGGACTCGTCCGGCGCGTCCTGAAGGGGCGCGACCCGCTGGTGCCACGGCTGGGCTTTCCCGTCGTCGACGTGCGCGACGTGGCCCTTGCGCATCTTCGCGCGCTCGCCATGCCGGAAACGGCCGGCGAGCGCTTCATCGCCGCCGCGGGTTCGTTATGGTTGACGGACTGGGGGCGCATCCTCAAGCGGCGCTGGCCGGACCGGCGGATGCCGACCCGCGCCGCGCCAAAACCGCTCCTCAGGCTCCTCGCGCTCTTCGACCGGGAAATCCGCGCCTCCCTGCCGGGCGTCGGCTACCGCGAAGAGGTCTCGGCCGACAAGGCGCGAAGCCTTCTCGGCATCGACTTCATCACGCCCGATCGAGCGCTTGTCGCCGCGGCGGAGGTGCTAGTGGCGCGCGGGCTGGCCTGAGCGCAGGCACCGGGCGCGCCAATCCGACGGTCGGACGCCATCACGACCTGACGGGGCGCGGACGCGCGCCGGGGCGGTCCCCGCCACCCGGAGTCCGACCCGCCCCCGCCCACCCCCCGACGACACGGCCCGCCGCCCCCCCG